>CAYXFI010000026.1:17804-19765 GCA_964464205.1 uncultured Cytophagia bacterium | reverse complement strand
CCATGCCCTCGGTCGGTTAGACCGATGCGGCAGCTTGCCGTTTTTGCTTCCTGCTTCTGCGGCTGGTTCTGCCTGAGCCCGTGGCAAACGGGGCACGACGCGATGGGTTACGCAGGTCGCACGGCTGAGGCCTCGGCATGCTGGACCGCGGCGGACGGCCCGTGGCGCGTAGAGACGGGGTATCTGACAGCCTGCGTCACGAGTGCGAGCTGGCGGGTGGCAGACCGCCGGCGGCGCTGGGGAACAGTAGTGCGAACCTCGGGGCACTGGGCGTACAGGAAATGCCTCCTGCGCGGTCGTTCGGGTGATGGGTAACGAGGTCGTAGGGGCGTGATCTCCCGCCTTGGCTCGATCGCGGAACGGTAATGCACGTCTGCTTGCGTCCGATGGCGGCTCATCGCAGGGATGCGCGCCGGTCCCCACGGATCCGCGTGCCGCACCCCGACGACAACCGAGTACCCCCTCGCGCTATTTTCAACTGGCGTTGTTTCGACAGATTCGTATATTGATGGGTGACGAGGTCAGCCACATCTGGCCTCCGGATTCGGAGAAAGCGCGGCTCTGATCGGAGCGGTCTTCGGAAAGGAAGTGGAGTGGCGACATCTGCGAATCTGGCGCGTCCGTCCCGCGAAGTTGAAGGGAGTCAACGGGGTTCGAAGAGGCAGTGAACCACCAATCCAGGAGGAGGTTGAGATGCTACGTGGCAGGTCCTATCGGCTCGCAGCGTTGCTCGTTTTGGCGGCTATCCTGTCCGGATGCACGATGGCCAAGATCAGTGGCAAAGGCCCCATCCCACTGCTCCTGAACAACCCCCCGAAAAAGGTCCGCGTGATCGATCATTTCAAACAGCAAAAGATGATCACCTTCGACTACACCGGGTCGTTCGATGTGTACGAGATCATCGCGGAACGGCTGGCCGCGAGTAAGGCCGATGCGGCCATCAACCTGACCATCACGATCAAGTCCGACGTGAGCACCTTTTTTGTCAATCTGATCACTTTCGGCTTGGCCAACGCGCGCACCGTGCAGGTTGAAGGCGATCTGGTCGAGGCCCCGGAAGGTGTGACGTCTCTGCTCGACTCTTCGGAGATACTCTCGGAGGCGCGCAATGTGGAGGAGCTGAAAACACAACTACGGGAGCTCGGTCAGGAAGCCCAGATTGCCTCCGTGGTGCGCACCGAGAACGGCTTCGCCATCCTGGGTTCCAAGTAGTACAAGATTCCCGAGGGCTCAGCTTCTGTGCGCGGAGGTTGGGCCCTCGTCTGTTCCGTAGCAGACTTTGCAGCCTTGAGTCCCACCTGGTCGCAATGGCCCTGCGCTACCGCGCTCACGCTTCATTCTGTGCTTCCCGCCCTTGCCGACTTCCTTCTGCCGATCGTTCTCTGAGTTGGAGACCATGGGTCAGGGTTATCGCTTGCAGGACGTGCAAACTTAGCCGCTGGTGCTCCGCGCGTTTCCCAGGTTTCGCAGGTCGTTGATGGGACATGGAAGAGCGTCCACCCGGATGCGGGTGACGGTGTGCGCGGAGTGTCTACTCGCGGTTTTCGGTCGTTCCGGCCGTCGGGTGGGCGTGCTGGGATGCATCGGCGGACGAGCGCGTTTGCCGAGCGTTTCCGCTGGGCGGAAGGGATCGCTTGACCAGCCGTGGCGAGGCCAGAGCGCCCTTTCTCGATCCTTCCGGGCGGGAACTCTACGAGGTGTAGTGCTCGGGTTGCCGAACCGGTCCCTGAGGCAAGGCCGACGATGGCTGAAAACTGTGGACCCGCGAAGCAGGAGGGAGTTCGGTCGTCGGCAAACGAGGTGGGACTTGGCTACACTGACCGTTTTGGTTGCTCCCGCAAGACTGCGGCGTTTTCCCGCGCCGGATCGCTTTGCCCCCAGAATCCGCTCAGTTGTCCAGGTTCACTCTCATGAAGTATCAGATGCACTGACCGTCCGTCGCCACTCCGACTGTACACTGT
>CAYXFI010000026.1:1909-17794 GCA_964464205.1 uncultured Cytophagia bacterium | reverse complement strand
CACGCTGACGATGCATTCCCTGGTTGAGCAAAGTGTGAACACGAGAGGTCCGCCAGCCGAGCTCTGGCATCTGAGTTGCGGCATCACGCCGCCCGACGCAGCTTCGTCGACGGGGTGGCCGGCGATGGAGGTGAGTCGGGAAGATGCTGTAATTTCTGAAGACTCAGCAAGTTTCGTGGATCTTTCCGGGAACCCCGGAGTTGCACACTTGATTTTTTGGACCTGGCGACGACAGTAGTTGTGGTGAGAAGCCTTTCAGGACGAAAGAAGACGATGGATCGATGGAGCAGGTAGTAGTTCTCACAATCAGCACCTTGTTGCAACTGGCCGCAGCGTATCTGGCGATCCGGCTCATCTTCGTGACGCAGTGGCGGGTGGCCTGGATCCTGGTGGCCTTCGCCATTTTTCTGATGACAATTCGTCGGGGGCTGGCTCTCTGGCACGCGGTACACCCCAACGGGTTGAAGCCAGCCGGACCTTCTGGTATGGAATGGGTTGCGCTGGGGATCTCGGTATTGATGGTCCTTGGCCTGGCTAGCATGGGGCCGCTCTTCGAGTCGTTGCGGAGGACGACGCAAGAGCTCCGCGAGAACGAAGAGAAGTACCGTACCCTCTTCGACTCTGCGGGCGGTGCCCTCTTCATCATGAAGGACGACCGTTTCCTCGATTGCAATCGGGCCACGCTGGAGATGTTCCGGTGCCGACGGGAAGAGATCATCGGGCAGCCGCCGTACAAGTTCTCGCCTCCAAAGCAGCCGGACGGTAGGGACTCGCGCACGAAAGCTTTGGAGAAGATCAAAGCGGCCCTCGATGGTGAACCGCAGGTGTTCGAGTGGGAGCACAAGAGGGCTGATGGCACCACGTTTCCCGCTGAGGTGCACCTGAACCGATTCTTCCTTTCCGGCGAGCCCTACTTGCTCGCCGTGGTTTGGGACTTGTCGGAACAGAAGCGTACGCAGGAAAAGCTGCGCCGACTCAGTCTGGCCTACGAGACGTTCATTCGCACCAGCCTCGTGGGCATCTGGAGAGTTGAGTTCGGGGAACCGATCTCGCTCGAGCTCCCACCTGAGGAAGTGGCGGCCCGAATCATCGATACCGGCTACTTCGCGGAAGTGAATGAGACGATGGCCCGGATGTACGGGTACTCTGCCCCGGAAGAATTCGTCGGGAAACCCGTGGCGGATATTGTGCACGACCGGCAGGTGTCCATCGCCAGACTATCGGAGTTCGTCCGGCGCGGACTGCGGTACGAGTACATCGAAAACGCCGAGGTGGACTCCCGGGGCCAGGTGCGGAACTTCGCCAACTCCTACGTGGGGTTCACCCAAGACGGGCATCTGACCGGCATCTGGGGCGTGCAGATCGACATCACGGAGCGTGTGAGAGCGACACAGGCTCTTCAGGAGTCGGAAGCGAAATACCGGGCTCTGGTGGAGAATGCCGGTGAGTTGATCATCGTGGCGCAGGGCGGAACCATCAAGTACGTGAATCCTCGTTCGCCGGAGATTCTCGGATATGCCCCCGAAGAGGTGCTGGGTCAGCCTTTCCTCAACTTTGTTCACCCCGACGACCGGGAGTTGGTCTTACACCGGTACGAGGACCGCATCAAGGGCAAGCCCATTCCGCCGACGTACGAGTTCCGCGTACTGACGAAGTCCGGCGAAGCCCGCTGGTTCCGCATCAGCGCGGCGCGAATACAGTGGGAGGGCGACCCCGCCACGCTGAGTTTCCTCACGGACGTGACCGACAGGGTGCAGGCCGAAGAAGCGCTTCGCGAAAGCGAGGAGCTTTTCCGTACCCTCACGGAGACCACCACCTCGGCGATCATGATCTACCGCGGGGATCGGTTGACCTACGTAAACCGAGCCATGGAAGAAATCACCGGCTACTCGAGGCAAGAGCTGCTGAATATGCCGTGGTGGAACCTTGTTCATCCCGACCAACGCGAGGCGGTGCGGGCACGAGGATTGGCGAGACTTGAGGGCAAGGACGTGCCGAACCGTTACGAGATGAAGATTCTGCGGAAGGACGGTTCCTCGGGATGGGTGGACTTTACTGCTCGAAGGATTCTGCACAGAGGCGAACCGTCTGTGCTGGGTACCGCGATTGACATCACCGAAATGAAGTTGCTGCAGGAACAGCTGATCCAGTCGCAGAAGATGGAAGCTGTGGGTCGCCTGGCGGGCGGTGTGGCCCACGACTTCAACAACATCCTCACGGCCATCCGGGGTTACACGGATCTGGTGCTGGCCGAACTGTCGACGGATTCCCCCATACGCGCTGATCTGATGGAAATCCGCAAGGCTGCCGATCGCGCGGCCGATCTCACCAGGCAGCTTCTGGCCTTCAGTCGTCGTCAGATGCTGCGTCCTCAGCCGATCAACCTGAACGATGTGCTGCAGGGGATGCGGAACATGCTGGGACGATTGATCGGCGAAGACATCCGACTGGAGCTGAATCTGGAGACCGAACTCGGTACGGTGGAAGCCGACCCGGCGCAGATCCAGCAAGTGGTGCTCAATCTGGCGGTGAACGCTCGCGACGCAATGCCGGAAGGGGGTACCCTACTGCTCGAGACCCGCAATGTGACTCTGGATGAGCACTACGCGAGGGAGCATCCCGAAGTGGAGCCGGGGGAGTACGTGATGCTCGCGGTGACCGATACCGGCGTTGGAATGGACGAAGAAACCCGGCGCCGCGTGTTCGAGCCCTTCTTCACGACCAAGGAGCTCGGCAAAGGCACGGGACTCGGATTGTCCACGGTCTACGGGATCGTGAAGCAGAGTGGCGGGCACATCTGGGTGTACAGCGAACCCGGACAGGGGACGACGTTCAAAATCTATCTCCGGCGCGTCCAGGAAAGTCGATCTTCACAAGATGGTGAGGCGGCGCCCGAAATGGACGTGCGCGGCAACGAAACGATCCTGCTGGTGGAGGACCAGGATGAAGTGCGCAATTTCGCCGAACGCACCCTGCGGGGTGCGGGCTACAAGGTCCTCGCTGCACGCGAACCAGCCGAAGCACTTGCGAGGCTGCAGGAGTCGGGTACGGATGTAGACCTGGTGCTCACCGACGTAGTGATGCCGGGCATGAACGGCGTTGACCTCGTCGGACGGGTCCGCTCGGAGCGCCCGGGGGTACGGGTGATCTACACTTCGGGCTACACCGACAACGCCGTCCTGGAACGGGTAGAACTCGATGCCGACGCGACTTTCCTCCAGAAACCGTACACCCCCCGAGATCTGCTGGAGAAGGTACGGGCGGCCCTCGACGCGCAGGGCTGAAAGACGCGGCGGAGAACCCCGGGGGTTCGTCCACTGAGAAGTCGGGCCCGCAGTTGTGGTCGTGCCGGAGGTGCCGCTGCAAACCCCAATGGTCTGGGTGCACTGATTGCGCGGGCAGCCACGAAGAAATCAACTACGGTCCCGCCGTGGCATTCGGAAAGACTTTCCAGACCAGTTTCCCCAGAACGCCAGCAGGCCATTGTTCGGGTCTGAGTTGTTCCCTGCGTTTACTGCGGCCCTGCGGTTTCCTACGCCCTGGTTGGGGCTTGGCAGTAGCAGGTGGCGGTCGCGAGTTTGTGCGCACACTGCGATTCTGACGGCCTCTCGCCAGGCAGGGGGCAAGCACTTGTCTCTCCGCCGTTAGAAACTGACTTTCACTTTGACGAAGACCTCGTCGTTGCCCGCGAAGCCCGAGAGCGTGGTCTGGCCGCGCGAGCGAATCGCGTAGCCGCCGAGCTGCAGTTCCACGTTGTCGCTCGGGTAGTAGCTCAACTCCGGCAGGGCGATCCAGGTGTAGTCCCGACTCGGGTGCCGGAGTTCGCGCGCCTGCGCGGCGACCGCGAAGCGGAGCTTGACGGTCTCGTGCCAGAGTTTCTTCTCGGCGGCGAGGACCAGGTAGTCCTGCAGCCCATCCCTTCCACGTTCTCCGTAGAAGCCGTGAACGAACTGCCCGTTGACGTACCAACCGTTCCTGAAGGTGTAGTCACCGCCCACCACCCACTTCGTGTACACTTCGCGTTCGAGCAGCAACTTCGGCGGCAAGATGTACGTAATGCGGTTCCCCGCCTGGAGTATTTCGCTCGTCTGGTACTGATACACGGCTTCGTCGGGTAGGAAAGCGGCCGCTTCCGCCCAGATGCCCGCCCCGAGTAGCTCTCCGGCCAGATCCGCGCCGAAGACGTGGAGCCGCGGGAATGAGAGCCAGGTGTGGATGCTCTCCACTCCGGCCTGCCCCACCACCGTTTGAATCCGGCTGGGTATGGGCAGGTCGTCCCGAACGAATGCGTAGCTGGCCGAGACGTCGTACCCGGCCACGTTGCCGGAGAGCTTGATGCCCACGCTCGCCCCGTCGCGCAGGGTCCGCTCCGGGAGGACTACGTCGCTCACCACCTGCACTCCGCCGGACTGCGGTAGCGACGCCGCACCGGGCAGGGCGCCGAAGCTCCAGTCAGGAGGAGGCAACACGGCCGGTGTGAACACGGGGACGTAGTCCAGCTCAATGGACCAGTCACCCAGATAGCCTGTGATTTGGAGGGCATTCACCGGAAGCTTGCGGCCGAAGTCGAGCGGATCTTCGAAATCTTTGGGGTTCAGGTTGTCCGTGGGATTGATCTTATCCGCCGTCCCCCAGGCGATGCGTTGCTTGCCAAGGCGGACGTCCACCTGAGGAAGGAGGAACCCGTAGATTTCCAGGTACGCCTCTCGGAGGTCCACTGCCCACGGAAGAGTGTGGCTGCGGTCCCGCTGCTGCAGATGCTCCAGACGAGTGGCAGTGGGGAACCCGAAGCTCCGTAGCCACAATTCTCCCTTGAAGGCGGCTTTCTCCGAGACACTGCCCTCGAGCCGTAGATCCAAGCGATTCTCATTCCAAGTGAGTGCGTGGGCCCCACGTGTGCGCGCTCTGTAGTCCGTGCTGACGTAGCCGTTCAGCTCCACCTGTGCGGTAGCCGGAAAGGTCCAGAGTGCTGTCACGCAGGCCAATGGGATTGCGAGATGTTTCTTGGTCATCGCCACATCTCCTGCTTTCCAGTTTCTACCGATCCGATCCCCCGCGCCGGGGCGGGAAGGCACATCTGCACCCGGCGGCAGTGGGCGCTGGATCAACGACCTCTGCGCTGGTCCCAAAACTCAGTACGGGCATTCCTCTCAGCCGTCATTCTTGCCACCATCAACTCCGGGACAACGTCGCAGTACTATCGAAGCCTCTTCGGCTTTGGGTTTCGGCCACGCCGAGCGCGGGTCCTGCAGGCACCCAGCGAGGGTAGTCGGGTCGCCAGGGAATCACCGCGCTGAGCGCCTCAGGTATCGTTTCGTGAAGATCGAGTCTTTCAACCCGGTGTCATGCTTCACCTCGCGGAGGGTGAGCAGGGTCCGGTGTTGATCGAGCAGATCTTGCATCTCCATTTCCGTCACGGTCCAGTAGCGGCCGATTCTCTCTACTTTTCGATTGGTGAGGACTTTGGCCAGCTTTCCGGCTTTGTTGTAGAATTCGACCCGTTCGGGAACCCAGTTCGATTTCCGCACTTTCATCACCAGCCGGCTGTATTGAACGTCGCTTCCGGGTTTGGGACTCAGCTCCAGCACGACGGTTTGTTCATCCTCGCTGAGGACTTTGGCGCGGTAGTCCTCGGTGTAGCGGGTTTCGGCCAGGTCATCGTAGGTGAAGTCCGTGCCCATGAACTTCTCGTGCTTGGTGTGGGAGGCGATTCGCCGGATTTTGTGGAACGCCGGCATATACAGCCACATTTCTTCGTCACTCAGCACCAGGAATCCCACACCCTTCACGTCCGCCGGTTCGAGGAATCGGATCAATCGCTTTTGGTCCCCCTTCTGGTAGATCTCGATCACCCTGTGTTTCACGTTGCCGCTCTTGTCGATCAGCTGCATTTCCATTGTGGCGGTGCGATCCTTCGGCGCATTGAGAGTGTCCTCAACTCTCTTCAGCACTTGCTCGCCGCGCTCCTGAGCCGCGGTCAGCGACCCAAAGAGCAACGGCAAAGTCAGGGACAGTACGAAGCGTCCTGGAATCCTGAAATTCATGCCTCACCTCCGTAGTTTGCAGTTGCCTTCCCTATCGAGTGCGCTGCGTCTGCGCCCATTCTGCGGCTCGCCGCTCTCTTACACGGGTTTTCAGCCCTTCTCGCGCCCACGATACCCATCTTCGCCTCGGGATAGCTTGTTCGAGGCGGTGGGGGTAGCGGCCTCGGCTCGCTCATGACCCCCGAAACGGAGCAACAGGACCGGAAGGGTCGTGAGGGCACCGCCGGCACTCACTACCATCGCCAGCGCCACCATCAGGCCGAAGCGCTGGACCGGAACCACACTGCCGAAGAGCAGCACGCAGAAGCCCAGTCCGACCGAGAGCGCGTTGATCAGAATGGCCACCCCCGTCGTACTCAGCGTGGTTCTCAAGGCGGACTCCGCATCGGCGGCCTTTTGCAGTTCCTTGCGGAACCGGTAGGTGAAATGGATCGCGTAGTCCACGCCAATGCCGATGGCCAGAGGAGCGATCATCAAGGTGGCGTCGTCCAGTGGGATGTGGGCCAGGCCCATCAGTCCAAAGTTGGCAGTCAACGTAATGACGAGTGGCGACACTCCCACGAGGCCCAATCGCACGGACCGCAACTGTGCGCAGAGAAGGACCAGCACGATGATCAGGGCCAGTCCGAGGCTTGTGAGCTGACTCCGCAGCAGCTTCGCATCCAGCTCCCGGAACACCGGTCCCAAACCGGCTTGCTCCACGCGTATCAGCACACGATCCAAGGGCTGGATGCCTGCCTGACCGGCCAGGCGGCGGAATTCTTCAGCTCCGAGGGTCACATGGCTGCGGTTCAAAAGCCACACGGCTGCTTTGAGATCGCGGCGTGCGTCGATGCGCTGCAGAAACTCGGGCGGCAGGACATCGGCCAGGTGCTTGAGCAGAGAATCTGTTGCGACCTCGAGCCTGCGTTCTCGCATGAGGTACCAGAGGTGCTCGGCGGTGTCGGTCAGCAGGTCCGGGTCCTCTTGTGAGAGCCCAGGTACCGTCGATTTCAAGATCACCTGAATCTCCGCGGGGGAGCGGATCCGTCCGGCCTTCAGCCCCTCGGTGAGCTTGCGGAGAAGCTCACGCTGGGTCCGCCTCCCGCGTAGGGGGATGTCGGATTCGTCGGAGGTCAAGAAGGCGATGGCCGTGCTCGCCATGGCCCGCGCCAGCTCTGGCTCCACTTCTGGCCGGCGCATCTGAACGACGTGACGGAGCAGGAGTGCCTCCACTCTCTGCGAATCGGCGAACTGGAAACCGCGCTTTTGGAGCTCCCACCGGGTAGCCTGCATGGCTTCTCCGACGAGGTGGTGGTCGATCTCCGGCTGAAGGTCTTCCGGGAGTCCGTTGCGGTCAACGACGACCAGCGTTTCGGGGAGCGCGTTGAGCACTTCGTCCACGAAGTCGACCGAGCGGAGAATTACCCCCGTGTCTAGCGACCGGATCCGAAGCTGGATTTGCGCGCTCCGGGTGTCGCCGGTCACGAGCTGCTCCATGATCTCCTGCCCTTCGAGCAGGAACCAAAGGTTAGCCACGCCCTCCGGCGTTTCGGGCACCGTGTAACGGTTGTTCATCACACGATTCATCTCGCAGATCAGGTCCGCCACCGATTGGGCGTGCGTGAGCCACGGGTAGGCTTCGAGGCGCCGTTCCAGCTTTCGCATCAGTTGCAGGACGGCGGGGTGTTTCACATCGCCCTCAAGGACGATTTGCGCCGGGTAGGAGCCGCCAAAGCGGCGTTCCATCAGAGCTTCGGAAATACGGACTTCGGAATTCGGCTTGAAGTACTCGGAAAGGTTCACTTCCCGGGTGATCCTGGGGATGCCCGCTGCGAGGAGTATCACCAATAGCGCCGAGCCCAGGAGCCAGCGGTCGGGATGCCGGACGAGACTGTGGGCCAGCCTATCACTCCAGTGAGACAGTCCCATTGAGCGCGGTCGAGAGTACCGCCCCGGACGATCGTGGGGCAACCACGAGAGCACAGCGGGGAGGAACGTGAGGGTCACCACCATGGCCAGAAGGATGCCCAGGCCGGTGGCGATTCCGAATTCGCGGATGATGGAGAGCTGGGAGCTGAGGAGGGAGACGAAGCCGATGAACGTCGTCGCAGCTGCGAGCACGATCGGGACGCCAACCTCCCGCACAGCTTTCGCGGCGGTGTGGTTGGGATTGGCCGAGGATGTCATCAGCTCGTGGTGCTTTTTCAGGAAGTGAATCCCATAGGCGCTGCCGACCGCCAGAATGAGCACGGGTGTGGCGGCAGAGATTAGCGTGAGCGGGAGACCGGTAGCGCCCATGAAACCGAAGGTGAAGATCGCGCTCACCACCACCGTGGTGAAGGGAAACAGGGCTCCCCGCAGGTTTCGAAAACTCAGGAACAGGACCAAAAGGACGAGGGCTGCGGCCATCGGCGTGAGGCGCCACATGTCCCCAAGAATCAACCGCCCCATGAACTCCATTTCGAAAGGCATTCCCGCGAAGTAGGTCCGGTAACGATCGGCCACCACGCGCCGGGTGATCTGCCTCATCTCGCGGGCGACGGCCACCCGATCGGCATCCCCCCGAATCCGCACGAGGATCAGGGTGACGCGCCCGTCCGAGGAGACCAATCGGTCACGGTAGAGAGATCGGGACAGCACGTACCGCTTGAGTTTTTTCAACTCTTCCGGGTCGCGTGGGATCGCCCCTTCCGGCAGGAGCTTGGTGACTTCAACTCCCCACTCCGTCTCCCGGAAGTCAATCACGTTCGTGAGACTGGTGACGAAAGACACGCCGTCGACTTGCTGAAACGCCGTGGTGATCTGGCGGATGAGGCCGAGGACTTCTGCGGAGAACACATCCTCGGCTTCCAGCCCGACAATGGCCAGATGTTGCCCGCCGAACTTGCGGTCAACTTCGTTGAAGCGCTGTACGCTCGGGCTGTCCTGTGGGAGAAAGGTGACGATATCGGTGTTGATGGTGATGCGTGCGGCGAAAAACGCGGTGATCGCAGTGACGCCGACTGTAGCGAATACAACCGGAACTCGCCGCCGAACTACGAAGTTGCCCCAGTCCATTCCGCCTCCGTTTCGTATTCCTCACCGGCCAGACAATCGACCCAAATTGCAAGTTGGTCGAAAGCGATTTTAGCGCTTCTCGATGCCGCGCAAAAGGAGTTGCAACATCATATCGATGGCCTGCTCCATGTCGAGATGGCGCCCGTCCACGCTCACGCCGTCGCCAACGACAAGCGGGTACTCGAGACCCTTCATCGCCATCGTGATGGCGAAGGCAGCGAGCCTTGGGTTTTCCATCTCGAAGACGCCCTGTTCCATCCCCTCCCGCAGGATCATTTCAATTGTCTGGAGCTCGAGGCGCGTGTAGGTTTCCCGTTCCCGCTCGATGAACTCGTAATGCCTCAGGTAGTCCTCGGTGAGCGACCGGTAGTAGATTGTGAGTCGTGAGATGGCGCGGAAGCGGGTTTGAACGTAGGCGCGGAGCTTGGCGCGCGGATCAGTCTCGCGTGAAATGGCTTGATTGATCTCGGACCAGAGCTCGGCTCCTTCTCGCTGGATGATCGCGCGGAGCAGGTGTTCCCGGCTGGGGAAGTAGTAGTACAGGGACGCCTTGGCCATGTGCACGTGGCGAGCGATGTCCTCCATGGTCACCTTCCGCAGGCCGAAGCGGGCGAACAGCTCGCGCGCCGCCTCGAGGATGCGACCCTTCCGGTCGACTCTCACCATGAGCTTTTCCTCATCTGTTTCGACCAGAACGGACGAAAAGTCGAATCTTGGTTCTTTCTACGAGCCCCAGGCCTCTTGGGTTCCCGCTTTTTGCAAACCGGTGAGCCGCGCAACGCAAGAGTGGGTGTGCTTCCGCACAAGGGGACGCGGCGGCAGTCCGTCCCAAGTATTGAAGCGAGGGGACGGAATGCACGGGTCTCGAAATCGTTGGTGCGGAACCCGCGAGAAATGTGGCGCGTCGTAGAAACTCGGCGGGGAGAGATCACGGACGAGGGAGGAGGTGATGCCAATGGGTTCCACCGTCGTCTCGGAGAAAGGGCCGGTAGTGGAAGCCGTTTCCACCCTGACTGATCTCGAGGAGAAGATCCCGGAGCTGGAAGCCGTGCCGACCGGTATCCCGGGGCTGGACGAGCTCTTCTTCACCAGCAAGATGGAGGGAGACCGGCTGATTCAGGTGCCTCTGGGCGGGATACCCCGCTACTCGGTTCTGCAGATCACCGGTGTGGCGGACACGGGCAAGAGCCTGATGGCGGAGCAATTTGCCGTCGAGAGGGCCCGGAGGGGGGAAACGTGCATTTTCGTGACCATCGAGAGCCCAGCGGCGTTCGTGGGAATGGGCCTGCGGGCGAGGGCGCGGGCGCTCGGGGTGAACCCGTCGGCCATCGCCGAGCGAATCATTCTTCTGGACGGAGTCTCTCATCCGGAGCTCGCCAATGACCTTCCCACGCTGTTCAATACGCTCGCCTACGCGATCCGTACGCACCGCGCCCGGACTGTGGTGATCGACTCGCTCACCGGCCTATTCGAAGCCCGGGAGATGCTGGCGCGGGACATCGTCCGGCCGATCTTCCGTTTCCTGAAGAAATGGCATCAAACGGCGCTTTTGGTGTCGCAGAAGCGGAGCAGTCACGAAGCGCTAACGGCCGAGGCCGCAGGCGGCTACGCTGTGGGACACATCCTCGATGGAAGCCTGGTCCTGGCCAAGCAGACGATCCTCAGTGCGCAGCAGGCCAAGCTGTACGGCGTCCCGGTGGGAGAGATGGTGCGGCTGTTCCGAATCGACGGTTGCCGCCTCTGCGGACACGACACCAGCACGCACCTCCTGGAGATCACACCTGCGGGGCTGGTTCGGATTGGCCCCAGGCTCAGTGAGTTGCGGCCGGAGTAGGCTCGGCATTTCGCGACAAGGAGGAGTGGCCTCTCTCCGGGCCGAAACGATGCGGGGGCGGCGACCAGATCTTGCTGCACCCCGCGCCGACCCTTCGGAGTAGGAGTCCCGGCGGCACTTCACCACGTGCGAGAAGGAGGTGAGGCGGCGTGAAGCAAGTCGATCCGGTGGAGGTGAATCTGGACGAGCGAGCCTTGCGGGTGTTTCTGAAGGCGATCGAGCTGCTCGGCGGACCACGTGGGTTGATCGAACACAGGCGTCTCACCTGGTTGCCCAGCCTGATGGAGGCTGCCTACGCGGTAGTGTTGAAGGAAGAGGGGCACAAGATGACCGATGAGATCGCTCGGTTCCTGGGGCTGAGCACGCAGTCCACCCGCCTGATGCTCTCCGCGAGCACGGAGGACGTGCGGCGGCGTCTGGAGGCAGGGACGACGGGTGACCAGGCGGCGCGAGCCCACGTTGCGGGTGGACTCGCGAAGCTAGCGTGGCAAGCGCTGAAGCGCGAGACCGAACCCGCCGTGTGAGCCTTGCCCTCGGGGCCGTCAGAGGGACGCGCTTGCGCGTGCTCTGATACAAGTGGGCACTCGGTTCCCGTGGGCACCTTCCGGTCGCGGGCGACGAGAGGCTCGGAGGGACGCGCTCCCGCGCGTCCTGCTTGGTTTTCTGCCGTGACCTCTCTGCAAGCCGATTCCAAAGCGTAAGAGGAGAATCTCAGAGGGCTGCGCTCCTGCGCGTCCTATCGGGTTTTGGGGCGAGTCCCCCATAAGCCGACTACAAAGTCAGGAGACTCTGCAACCCAGGGGCTTTTCTCGGCGGGTTGCTATCGTTTGCTGGTCGCCGAAGGATCCGCGACGCCGCGAAAGCACGCGTGCCCGCGGCGCGGCCGATTTCGTTCGCCGCCCAGGACGCTTGAGGGGGATGCTTCCGGTCGCCCTTTGCCGCTGGCGTCGAACCTTCGACCCGCGTAGGCACCTCCCGGTCCCGAAGGTGGCCCCTGGCCGGATGGTCGACGCATTCCCGGCCTTCTCTCTCCGCCAGAATCGCGAGTCCCCCGTAGGACGGTGCTCCTGGCCCCGAGAGTGCGCTCGTCGGCAGCAGGAGCTGCCTCCTACGAGCGGCTTGCTGGACCAGCCCCGCAAGCCGCTACTAGACACGAGACCCTCCGTTTCGTTGTGTGTCCCTTGGTCCGTAGCCATCGGGCTCGATTGTTGAGGCTTGCTCGAGGTCGCAGGAGGGGAGAGTTGCCCCACGTCCGCCCTGTCTCGCCGCGCTGGTTGCCTGCACAACGCGTTCCCGCCCTTTTCCGTTGGCCTTGGGGCACGATTCCCCCGTAGGGACCTCCTCGTCCCGAAGATGCGGCTGGTGGCAAAGTCGGAGAACTTCGCTCTCCGACCTTGCTTCGGCGGCGGGAGACGCCTCGGAAAGCGGCCCTCGCATCCTGCAAGGCCGTACCCCGATTGCCCAGACTACGGAATCATCGAGATCTTCGCCACGCCACGCCGGCCGCGCGCGTCGGTGACCTCCACGAGGTACGGCCCGGCGCCCACCTTCCGTCCGCCACGGTCTATGCCGGGCCACTGGATCTGATTGCATCCACGTACTCGCCGCTCCCAGACCAGCCTGCCTCGTACGTCAAAAACGCGGACCGCGTACGGGACGGATGCGGAGCCCCGAAGCAGGATTGTCACGGGGCCTCGGGTGGGGTTGGGGTGGATCTGCAGGGCAAACTGCCGCGGCGCGTCCCGGCCACCCGGCCCCAGCCCAGCCGGTCGTTCAAGCAGGTCGAACAACCCGCGCAGCAAGCGTCGCCGTTTCCACTCGCCCACTTCCGGATCCCGGCTGGTCACGTCCTCCAATCCAAAGGTGAGGTAGGCCACGCGATGGCCGGAGGTGGTGAATACCCCGGCGGGTCCAAAGCTGTACCGAAGCAGAACCCTGGCCTCTGGCGCCGGTTCCACAGCGCGGAATACAGTGTTCTGCCCGGGCGAAAGCGTCAAATACGGCGCCTCGTAGATGCACCGCTCCACCACCGTCAGGGTGAGAAAGGGCAGGGCCGCGGACTCGTTGCTCGGCAGGGCGTGGAGCACCCGGCGGAAAAACTGGGTATCCGGTTCGGCGGAGTCGAGCAGGTCATCCTGCACCCGGGGGCCGAAGAGGATGAGCTTGCCTCCGGAATCCAGGTAGGCTTTCAGCGACTGCCGGTCCTCCGGGGTCAGGGTCGCGGTGTCCATTCTCCCCGTGGTCCAAACGACGGTGGGATACTTGGAAAGGAAGCGTCCCGGGCTGCCGGATTCTTCGACGTGCCACACCTGGAAGGACGCGACCGAGGTGAGCACGCTGTCGACGTAGTACGTTTCCAAATCCGCCCCGCCGTCGTCGTCCACGAGCAGAACCGTGGAGGGGTTCAAGTTGATCGTCAGGCTGTCCGGGCGTGACCGGCCACGGGCGGAAAGCTGCAGGAAGAGTCTCACCCGTCCACCCCCGTTCCCGGGTCGAATCCGAATGACCGGAGGGGGCTGCTTGGCAGCGGCCGTGTCGAGACTGCTGAGGTTCACGAGTTGGCCGCGATCACGCAGTAGCTCCAGCCTGGGGTCACCGGTCCGGATCGTGATTTCGAGGGTGTCGAGTTGGGCATCGCCCCAGTTGGCGACGAACGGCAGGAGCTCCAGTTCCTCCCCGGGGTCGGGCAGGTTGTCTCCATCCCCGCGTATTTCGCGGGTTCGCACGCCCACGGCCCCGACGATGGGCCCCGCCGCTTGACGAGTGTAGGCGAGCTGCGCCACCGCCGCCACTGTGGAGCAGGAACCGAACCTCCGCTCCTCGGCAGCGCGTCGGAGCACGCCCGCCTCCACTCCCCACACGAGGGGATCGAAAAACGCCATCAGAGGCCAATTGCGGGTGTAGAGCTCGTATTCGTAACCGCCTTTGCCGTAGAGATTCTGGTGAAGGTGGGCGGACCAGATCTCCGGTGGATTTGCCCACACGTGACGAGTGAGGGTGTGGGCGAAACGCCGCATGTCCGTTTCGGTGAAATGCATGCCCGCACGGTAACAGTCGTAGGCGAAACGCAGTTCGATGGCCGCATGGGAAATGTCGTTCCCATCCCAGGTAGCTGCGTAGGGCCATAGGTAGGCATCGGTGCGGGACTTGTACCGGAGCACTTGCCGGAAAGCAAGAGCCGCGTCGTGCACCACGGAGTCATACCAGGCCGGGAAGTCCGGGAAGAAGTTGGGGTAGTGCTGGGTGCGAGACGCGAGTAGAAGTTCCAGCGCGAAGTTACCGAAGGCGGCGAAGTGGTTCACCGGGATACTGAGCAGATTCTGGCCGCCGATCCATTTGCTGTACGTGGCATTGTCGTCCAGCGAACCGGGGAGTTGCCCCCGAGGTTTGTACCAAGTCGCGTGCCACTTGCCCGCCACGTGCCGTTCCAGGAAGTAGAGGATGGAGTCGGCCCTGGCCCCGAACCAGGTGTAGAGGGAATCGATGCTGTAGACGGTTGCTACGAACCGGGCGAGCTCGGTGCACACGTGCCCGTCGTGAACCAGCCATTCCTCGTACTGCTCCGAGTACCGGCTGGTGCCCCAGCCGCGGTAGCCGTCCGCGTAGATGGCATCCGCCGTGGTGTCGAGGGGGACGTCGACGGCGTATTCGAAGAGGCGGAAGGCATGCCTGGCGAGCTTGCTGAGCCACAGCGTGTCGCCATCCGCTGCGAACATCGTGTTGTAGGTCTGGAGGACGTAGGCTTCTCCCCAGGAAAGGGTGGAGCTATCGTGGTAGCGCAGGTACGCGGTGTCGCTGCCGGACGCTACCCAGTCGAGTACCGCTGCGTGCCAATCGGGGAAACCCTGCTCCGCTGCTGCTGGGTGTGGGAGCGACAGCGCGAGAATGGCGCCGAGACAGGCGACGGCCAACGATGTTCCGACTGTGTTTTGGGGATTGCTTTGGTGTGCCACGTTTCCCTCTCCAGTTGATTTGGATCGATTGCGGTTTTGGGGCTCGTTCCAGATCGTGCAGTGCCTGCCGGTCCACTACGTTCCCCCGAGCGAGCCGGGGTTCTCCCCCGGGGCACTAACCTGTGGGAGACCGCAGACGGAGGTGCTTCCTTTGCAGCAAGCCTG
This sequence comes from uncultured Cytophagia bacterium, assembly GCA_964464205.1. Classification (GTDB taxonomy): domain Bacteria; phylum Zhuqueibacterota; class Zhuqueibacteria; order Oleimicrobiales; family Geothermoviventaceae; genus Zestofontihabitans. Next base: position 2,759 of record CAYXFI010000026.1, on the reverse strand, counting down.
GGATGTGGACTGTGCAACAGATCCTCTGCCCGCAGGGATGTGCTTCCAGTTGTCAATTGTACCGGAAAGATCCCCGGATGGACCGGGCCGGTCGATGGGTCCTGATCTGCCTGCTTAACGTATGCCCAAATGGGTTCTCTCACCGCGCCGCCCGCAGGGACTCGAGAGCGCGGATCAGCTTGTCCCGGTACTGCTGCAACCGCTGGAAATCCGGGTCGTAGTCGATGATCAGCCGGTTGATCGATTCGGCTCGTTCGTGGGCCGCGGTCACTTCAGCCGCTGCCCGTTCGAGGAGATCCTTCGCCCACTTCCCCCCGCTGCCCCTGTTTCTCGATTTCGTCTTTCAGCAGAGTCAGCAGGTTGAAGTCTTGCACCCCGTCCCGGTAGGTTTCCCAGCGCCGGGAGGAGACCAGGGTCTCGCTGTCCTCGTACACTATCCCGTACGACGCGTAGAAAGGGGCAGGCTGCTTGGTGAACCACAGGTTGCGCCAGTTGTAGGTCCACATGCCGCAACCGCTCAGGCCGTAGCGGAAAGCCAGCCAGGGTTGAAGCCGGTACAACCCCAGCGGCTTCAGCAACTTGGTGACGCCCGGCGACTCGTAGCACCACACCGTCGCGCCGGTGCCTTTGTAGAACTCGAGCAGGCGTTTGTCGTTTTTCAGCAGGTCGATTTGCGGAGCCCAGATGTCCACGTAGCGCACGGCCTCGGCGGAATTCTCCGGCGTGGGCATCCCGGCCCGGTCGCAGTAGATCCGCACGTTGGGATCTGCTTCCTTCGCAAGCTTCGCGCATTTCAGCAGGATCTCCACGCGCTCCATTCCGGTCAGCCAGGGTTCGTCCACCGGGTACA
>CAYXFI010000026.1:0-1809 GCA_964464205.1 uncultured Cytophagia bacterium | reverse complement strand
TGGATGCGCCGGCCCCGGAGTGCCGGGACCCTGGCGCGTTCGGTTCGTGCGGAGGGGCGGCACTCTGTCTCCGTGGGCACGAATCCCGTGCGCGGCGAATCGCCCCGCCAGATCGCCCACCGGATCTGTCCCGATCCCCGGGAGGTTTCGACCTCGAACTGCACGAGCCGACCAGGGTTCCGGGTGAGAAGGTACACCTCCAGCGCACCGTCCCGGTGCAGGTCGGCGTCGCCGGCTGGGTAGAAGATCCTGTGCCCCAGCAGCGTGCGGGACCACTTGCGTCTTCCGGTTGGATCGAAGCAGCAGACGGAAGTGGATTTGTCCACGACGAGGATGTCCAGCTCGCCGTCGTCGTCGACGTCCGTCGGAGCGAGTGGGCGGCAGCCGTTCAGGCCGGCGTCCACGGACCAGCGTTCCACGAGACGCAGTTCGTGGGTCGAGGTCCCTCGGGCCGGCAGGACGGTAGAGAGGACAAAGAGAAGGCAGAGGTAAAGGTAGAGGCAGAGCCGAAAAGGGGTGCTCAAGCTCGTACGCACTTCAGGTCACCTCGGTTGGCTGAGGGCGCCTGGCGAGAGGGTCGCTGAAGTTGCAGTGCGAACTGCTGGTTCACTCAAAGGTAGGGGATTCTTTGGGGAATTTCAACTGTGCGCGGGGATTTGGTGGCCACCCTGACACGTTCCGGACGGAAATGCGGGCGTCAGGTGGGTCGGCAGATCCTGTTTCAGGAACCGGACCCCGGAGCGGCTACGACGTTCCCCATTGTTTGTCTTGACATTACACGTTGCACGCTGTACATTTAGCGCGTGAATTTCGTACGGGAGCACGGGTTGTTTTTGCCCGGTGAGGGGGAAGAGCAGCGATGACCGAAGACGGGGAGAGGTGAAGTGGCTCAGACGCCCACCGAGACCTACCAGTACATTGCCAAGGTTGCTCCCGAGTTCGCCTTCCGAGTCCGACAAGCTGCCGAACGAGCCCACAACGAGGCGGAGTTCGAACGCGAGGTCAACCGGGAAATCGAGCAGATCGCGGAAAAGCTTCAGATCGATCTGCAGTTTCGGCAAGAATACACGCTGGTGACGGGCCGTGCCGACGCCGTGTACAACAGGCTCGTCATCGAGTACGAAAGGCCTGGATCCCTACGGGACCGGCTGAGCCACGGACACACCCAACACGCGGTCCAACAGGTCAAGGATTACATCCTGGGGGTAGCGAAGGCGGAGAAGCACCGGCCGGAGCGGTTGCTGGGTGTGGCCTTCGACGGGAGCTACTTCGTTTTCGTACGCTATCACGAGGGGCATTTCATCGTCGAGGATCCCCTTGAGGTTACGCCCGCCTCCGTCGAGCGCTTCCTGCGTTCGCTCTTTTCCCTCTCCTCCGGTCGAGCTTTGATCCCCGAAAACCTCGTTGAAGATTTCAGTGGCAAGGGTGCTTGCGGCCCAACGGTCACGCGAGCGCTGTACAACGCCCTCGAAAGGCACGAGGATGATCTCACCGCGAAACTCTACGCCCAGTGGCGTGAGTTTTTCGGGGAGGTCGCGGGCTACGATGCTGTGGGCGGGAAGATCCGGCACGACCGGGAGCTGCGTACTTTCGCCAAGGGGATGGGCCTGAAGCCCGAGTCAGTGGACCCACCGCGCTTCTTCTTTGCCATTCACACCTATTTCTCCTTCCTGGTGAAAAACGTCGCGCGACTGGTGCTTGAAGCCTACGCGGGCGGCGCTTTTGGGGCGACTCCGCTGACCAAGCTGGCCAGTCTACAGGGAGAGGTGCTCCGTCGTGAACTACAGGAACTGGAGTCGGGGGGAATCT
>CAYXFI010000025.1:0-19857 GCA_964464205.1 uncultured Cytophagia bacterium | reverse complement strand
CGAGACAGTTGGGAAAAGGGTAACCTCCTGCGGGACGAGAAGCTTCATGCTTTCTACCAGCAACTGGAAAAGCTCACCGCTGTGCCCGGGATAGCCGAGTGGGAACAGGTTGCGACCAAGATGCAGGAGCATTTGGAGCGGGCCGTGGCAAGCACCAAGCCCCTGACTGAGGTACTAGAGGACTTAGACAGGGACATCGATCAAATCCTGGAAAAGCGCCGTTGGCTAATAGAGCACGGCTATCTGAGGTAAGGAACCACACGTGACCAACTTCAGATCACAGTCGAAAGCGGCCTTGCTGTTCGCGGCACCCGCGCTCACAACCCTGCTGATTTTCTTTTTCCTGCCCGTGCTCGCCGCTTTTGCCATGAGTCTCACCGATTTCGATATCTACGCTCTGGCTGATCTTCGGCGAGCACGCATCGTATTTCTTGGCAACTATGCCCGTCTGCTCCAAGATCCGTTGTTCTGGAAAGCGGTCGCGAATACGGTCTATTTCGTGCTAGTAGGGGGCCCACTGACAATCGGACTGGCCCTTGTCACCTCGGTTGCCCTCAATTCCAAGTATTTGCGCCTCGCGAAGATTTTTCGATTAGCCATTTTCTTGCCCGTCGTTACGAACATTGTTGCCATCGCCATTGTGTGGCGATACATCTATCACCCGCGTTTCGGGATACTCAACTACTTTCTGGGATTTCTTGGCCTACCCGCGATCGATTGGTTGGGAGACCCGCGGTTTGCCATGCCGGCGATCATATTACTCGCCATCTGGAAGAATTTCGGTTACCACACCCTGATTTTCCTGGCGAGTTTACAAACGATCCCGGATGACCTCTACCATGCGGCTCGCATAGATGGTGCCAACTGGCTACAACAGCAAATACATATTACTCTTCCCCAACTCTCCCGCACCGTGGGTTTCGTGAGCATCATCACGGCAATTGGATACCTGCAGCTATTCGCGGAGCCTTACGTGATGACGCAGGGTGGCCCCCTGAATGCTACCCTCAGCATCGTGCTGTACCTGTATGAACAAGGTTTTCGCTGGTGGCGGATGGGCTACTCTGCGTCCATTGCTTTCGCGCTGTTCGCCTTCATAGCAACCGTAGGTGCCGCGCAGTTTCTCTGGAGCAGGAGAGGAAAGTCGGAATGAACCAATATCGCGTGCGAAACTTTGCGTCAGTGTCCCTTTTGCATGTCTTTGTAGTCGCACTAGCCGCCTGGAGCTGTGTGCCATTCCTCTGGATGGTCAGCGCTTCCACGATGAGACTGGGTGAAGCCAGCCAGTTCCCACCTCGGTTCTTCCCCGAGAGAGCGACGCTGGAACACTACCGGGCGCTGCTCGAGCATCTGAACATGGGCCGGTATTTTCTAAACAGCCTGGTGCTGGCTATGGGCGTCAGCGCCGCTTCTCTCATCGTGAACTCAATGGCAGGGTTTGCCTTCGCCAAATTTGCCTTTCGTGGCAAGAAACCGGTTTTTTCTCTTCTGCTCGCGACAATGATCGTTCCCGCACAGGTGACGATGCTTCCCGTCTTCTTGCTTCTCAAGCACCTGCACTTGCTCAACACCTACTTCGGGATTATCCTACCCGGCATGGCGAGCGCATTTGGGATCTACCTGGTGCGTCAGTACCTGGAGAGCATTCCGGACAGTTTGCTGGAAGCTGCTCGGATCGACGGAGCGAGCAACTGGCGCATCTACTGGGATATCATAGTTCCTCTTGCCAAACCGGTGCTGGTAACGCTGCTTCTATTCACCTTCGTAGGCACTTGGAACGATTTCCTCTGGCCGTTGATCGTCATGACGCGAGACGATATGTATACCTTGCCGGTGGCGCTTGCTGCCCTTATGGGTGAGCACGCACAGGATCTCGAATTGATGATGGCTGGGGCCGTGCTCACGGTTGCTCCGATTGTACTCCTTTTTCTGGCATTGCAACGGTACTACCTCCGGGGCATCCTGCTGGGAGGTGTGCGCGAGTAGTCCCCGGGACACGGCGAAGGCGCCACACGGGGCAAACCGCGCAGAGCGTTCTGTGCTGAGTTTGAGAGGTATCATTTTCGGGCAACCCGGGCGTTTGCGAGATTGGGCCAAACAAGCCAATCTCCAGGGTCAAGCCTGGCACTCGATAGGGATGGGGGTATTCGCAGTGGCCGTGGGAGGCAGCCGGAGAATCAGAGGGGGGCGGCCAGTGAGGAACAGGTTTCTTCTCGGGGCAGATTTGTGAGCAGGCCCAAAATCGGCGAGGAAGGCCGAAAAAAATGCTTGACAAATTGTGAACAGTGATGTAAAATGTAAGCGGTTACACAAACGCGGGTCTTGGTTACTCTTTTTACGAGAATTCCTGTGGGCAAGCGGTTGCAACGATGAAAAGAGTCAATATGGCCCAGATCGCTGAGCGCGCTGGCGTTTCCATTGCCACTGTGTCTCGAGCCCTGAGCGGACACGGCAAAGTGAAAGAAGAAACGCGACGGCGCATTCTGGCAACCGCGGAAGAACTTAACTACCGCCCCAACTCCCTCGCACGTGGTCTTTCCCGCCGACAAACGGACACGATCGGCGTAATCCTCCCTGAGCTCGTCGACGAGTTCTTCATGGACCTGGTTCAGGGCATCGAAGAGGAAGCCTATCGAGCCAACCGGTACATCCTGCTTAGCAGTTCTCATCGTCAGCGAGATTTGGTTCACACCTCCCTTGAGTTCATGATGAGCGGCCGCGTGGACGGGGTGATCCTAATGGCATCCCAGCAAATTGCGGACCTGCAGGAAATTGTCGCACGAGCCCAGTGTCCCATCGTGCTCCTCAACGCGCCACGCAGTTTGGGCGACTGCGCAAGCATCAACGTCGACAACTACCAGGGGGCCTTCACCGTGACCGAGCACCTGATCCAGCACGGATACAGGCGAATCGCGGTTCTTCTTGGTCCGGAGGACAACTACGATTCGACGGAACGCTTCCGTGGATTCCGCGCGGCGATGGAAAAGCATGGGATTCCTATTCCTGAGGCCTTCATCGTTCCGGGTGATTTCACTCGAACCTCTGGCTTCTACGGCTTCAACCGTTTGATGACGCAAAACGAGCGCCCTGAAGCGGTCTTTGCCGAAAACGACATGATGGCCCTCGGGGCTTACGAAGCGGCGGCCAGACTTGGTCTGCGCATTCCGCTCGATGTCGCGATCGCAGGTTTCGACGATATCCGTCTCAGTCGATATGTCCGCCCGACGTTGACAACCGTACACGTCCCGATCGAAGAACTGGGGCGAAGGGCGGTGAGGTACCTGCTGGAAGCCCTCGATGGCCAGGTGGACCCGCGACAACCCTTCCGCCAGGAGCTCACCACCGGCATCATCATCCGGGAATCCTGCGGCTGTTCTCCGCCTTCCCCCTACGGAATGGTCTAGCCTCACCACCGTGGCCTGCTGACGGAATGAGGAGAATTCCCAGGGAGTCGAAGCGAAGCAAATTTTAAGAGAGGATCTGGCCATGACCGCCACACGTATCCACGGAGCGGGGGTGGTCCGCTCGCCGCCCGTCGAATAGCATTTCGACTCCGCCGGTGAGTCCGGGGAAGAGGTAACCGCAGTTCCATGCGAGAACTAGGTTTTAGAGATGACGGAGGTCTGTCATGAAATCAAAAGCATTGGTAGTGTGCATGGGGATCGCCTTGTTGCTCCCCATGGCCGTGGGAGCTCAGGGACACGTCGATCCGCCGTACTTGCAGATTCAGTCGGCGGAGAAGCCGATCACGGTGGACGGCCGCCTCGACGAAACGGATTGGCAACGTCGCTTCGACCATCTCGTATTCCGCCAGAACTTCCAGCCGGGCGATGTAGAGTACGCCGTGACCGGCGGCACGCAGGTGAGCGGCGTGTACGAGGACACCACCACGACGATTGTGAAAATCCTCCACTACGGCCTCGACCTGTACATCTCGCTGCAGTCGGACGATCGGTATGTGAATAAGTGGGGCGGAAGCTGGGAAGGCGATGGCCTCTTCATGAAAGTGAAGGATGCCACGGGGCTTGACCGCGAATTCAAGCTGTACTTCAACCTCAGTGGTGAAGATCCCGAGATGAACTACGAGGCCACGATTCCGGAAGCCGGCTTGGGAGTCGGATGGAAAAGGCCGGGCACGATTGTCAACGACACCACGCAAGTCGACAGCGGCTACACCGCCGAACTCGTCATCCATCTTGACCAGCTGGGGTACACCGATCCTTACGCCGAAGTGCCGGTCATCATCAACATCTTTGATCCCGACAAGCAGACCGGATCGCCAGGGGAAGAGTGGGCGATCGGTTCCTACAACAAGATGTGGTGGGGGAGTGAATGGGGCGACGAATTCCGCATCCTCCGTCTGGCCGATCCTCCGCTAAAGGTCGCGGTCCGCACGGATCAAACGATCAACCTGGATGGCCGGTTGCTGGAACCTTTCTGGAAGAATGCCGATTCCCTCGTGATCGCCCGGGGCTCGCACCAGTCAACTGCTGGATGGTATATGCAGTGGGGGAATCCCAACAACACGTACGACGATCCGAGCGTGGCCGTTGTGAAGTTCGCCCACAAGGGAACTGATCTGTACGTCGGCGTGGTGTCCAATGACTCTTCGGTCTGCGAATGGTCCCCCGGCTGGGAAGCCGACGGACTCTTCCTGTGGATGACCTACAAAGGCGTCATTCCGGAGCCGGGTGATCGCCTCGAAATCAAGAACATGTTCTTCGGGAACACAGAGGGTGAGTGCGCTCGATTTGAACTCAGCGCCAATGTGCCCACGGGCGGTGCGGAGGGCGCATGCTGGGTCCCCGAGGGTACCGTGACCCATACGGAGAGCAACGGAAAGGACGCCGGCTACTCGCTGGAAGTGGTGATCCATACTGACATGTTCGGCTACGCGGACGGTGACACGGTGAAGCTGAGCACGGTCATCTGGGACATGGATTACGCCTCGGCCGACGCTTACGATCCGGACGTGTCGGACTACGCGCCGAACTGGTGGGGCACGCAATGGTGCGATCTAAACTTTGAAAAGTACTATCTGTATCGGGACGTGGCCATGGTCCCGGACACCAGTATTGGTGTGCCGCAGCTATTCGTGACGGAAACTCATATCAATTTCGGCAGTGTTCCGCTCTACGAAGGGAAGACGCTCAGCTTCTACGTGATCAACACGGGGACTGGTGTTCTGTCCGTAAGCGACATCGTGGCTACGGATGCCCAGTTCACGGTCGACCGGAAGCGCTTCTCCGTCTCCGCCGGTGATACTGTCGAGGTACGTGTGACTTTCAAACCCACCGAAATTGGCAATTTCACAGCCGAGCTTACTGTGAGTTCGAACGCCGGAGAAGCGACGATCCAACTCAGCGGCAGGGGGATCCCGGGATCGGTCGAATACAAGCCTGGCCATATCGATCCACCCTACTTACAGATCCAGTCCGCGGAAAAGCCAATCGTGGTGGACGGAAAGCTGGATGAGACCGACTGGCAGCGCAGATTTGATCACCTGGTCTTCCGTCAGAACTTCCAACCCGGGGACGTGGAATACGCGGTGACAGGCGGAACCCAGGTGAGCGGTGTCTACGAGGACACCACGACCACGATCGTCAAGATCTTGCACTACGGTCTGGATCTGTACATCGCGATTCAGTCGGACGACCGTTACGTCAACAAGTGGGGTGGAAGTTGGGAAGGCGACGGTCTTTTCATGAAAGTATGGACCGCCGATGGCATCCCCAAGGAGTTCAAACTGTACTGGAACAATACTGGTGTCGATCCGGACATCAACTACGAGGAGCAGGTGGAAGGCGCTGGCTTCGGTGCGGCCTACAAGCCGGCGGGGACCGTGGTGAATGACACAACGCAGGTGGATGAAGGCTACACAGCGGAACTCGTGATTCATTTGGACAAACTCGGCTACACGGACCCGTATGCTGGGGTACCGGTGATCATCAACATCTTTGATCCAGACAAGCAAACCGGCACCTCGGGCGAGGAGTGGGTGGTTGGTTCCTACAACAAGATGTGGTGGGGAAGCGAATGGGGCGATGAATTCCGCCTGCTTCGTCTCGCCGACCCACCCAGGAAGATCGCCATCCGTACCGACGAACCGATCAATCTGGATGGGCAGCTCACAGAGAGCTTTTGGGACAACGCCGACTCTATCATCGTGGCTGAGGGCTCGCCCTCATCCACCGCGGGTTGGTACATGCAATGGGGCAATCCGAACAACCGGTACACGGACCAGAGCGTGGCCGTGGTGAAGTTTGCCCACAAAGGTACCGACCTGTACGTCGGCGTCGTGTCCAACGACTCCTCCGTGTGCGAATGGTCGCCGGGATGGGAAGCCGATGGGCTTTTCCTGTGGATGACGTTCAAAGGGATCATCCCCGCGCCGAGCGAGCGGCTCGAGATCAAGAATATGTTCTTCGGAAACACGGTTGGCGAGTGCGCTCGCTTTGAGCTGAACGCGAACGTACCAACCGGCGGGGCTGAAGGCGCCTGCTGGGTACCCGAAGAGACGGTAACGCATACTGAGAGCAATGGAAAAGACGCGGGCTACTCGCTGGAAGTCGTCATTCACACCGACCTGTTCGGGTACGAAGATGGCGACACCGTTCGTCTCAGCGTGGTCATTTGGGACGTGGATTTTGCCTCGGCCGATGCCTACAATGCGGACGTGTCGGACTACGCACCTCACTGGTGGGGCACCCAATGGTGCGACACCAACTTTGAAAAGTACTACCTGTACAGGGAGGTTATCCTTTCCCCGGAGACCTCGGTCGGGGTCGCGGAATCGGGCTCGGCCCCGGTGCCGTCGCGCTTCGAGCTCTCTCAAAACTACCCCAATCCTTTCAATCCGGTCACCACGATCCGCTACAGCTTAGCAAAGGGTACCCGTGTAAAGCTTGAGGTCTTTGATCTGCTGGGCAAGAAAATCGTCACCTTGGTCGATGGCCACCGTGCTGCTGGCTGGCATCAAGTTACCTGGGATGGCAGAGCAGAGAACGGGAATCCCGTGCCCAGTGGGGTCTACTTCTACAAGCTGACCACGGCCGGGCGTTCGGAAGTGCGGAAAATGATGCTCCTGAGGTGAGTGACCGTGGAGCACGGCCCGGGTCCCTCGCGGCCCCGGGCCGTCGTTCCACAACTTCAATTTGTTGGCCAGGCCGGACACTTCGGCCCTGTTTCCCGATAGCAAAGATCTCAGCGCGGTCCGGCGAGTCGAGAGTACAAAGTCACGCAATGAATTGATGGACGCGGCGGCGATGAAGCGATTGGGAAAGCAGGTTGCGCGTTGTTACCTCTTCCTCGCGTGCCTTGCGGGAGGGGCCCTGTTTGCGGGACAGACGGGCAAGATTACCGGCAAGGTTGTGGACGCATCCACCGGTGAGCCCTTGCCGGGTGCCAACGTGGTGCTGCGGGGTACCCAGATGGGTGCAGCGGCCGACATCGACGGCGACTACATCATACTAAATGTTCGTCCTGGCACGTATACACTGGTCGCCTCCATGATAGGATATCGGCCGATGACGGTGACAGGGGTTCGTGTGTCGGTCGACCGTACCACGCGTGTGGATTTCCGTCTGGAGCAGCAAGCCATCGATCTTGGCCACGAGATTGTTGTAGAAGCACATCAGCCGCTGGTGCAGCGCGACCTGACCGCGACTGCCGCCAGCGTGTCGGCCGAGGAGATCTCCGCCCTCCCCGTCGAGAACGTTCAGGAGATTCTTCAGCTGCAGGCCGGCGTGGTGACGGATAGCCGCGGGGAGTTGCACATTCGGGGGGGACGTGCCAGTGAGATCAATTACCTCATCGATGGAGTGTCTGTCACGGATCCATTCACCGGGAAGATGGCCGTGGCGGTGGACCAGAGCTCCATCCAGGAACTCAAGGTGATCAGCGGGACCTTCAATGCCGAGTACGGCCAGGTGATGTCCGGGATCGTTGAGGTGGTTACTAAAGATCCTGAAGATCGTTTCCACTTCGGCGGGACGTTCTACGTGGGCGACTACGCAAGCAAACACAAAGATCTTTTCTACAATATCGAACAGATCACTCCGACGGACATCTACAATACTCGCCTCTATTTGACTGGCCCCGTACCGGGAGTCAGCAAAGTGCTTAGCTACTACTTGTCATTCCGCCGCTATTACAACGAGGGCTGGCTGTATGGCCAGCGTCGCTTTAATCCCTCGGATTCCTCCAGTTTCGATCCGAAGGCTGTGTACATTGAGCAAACGGGGGATGGGCGGCCTGTCCCCATGAACTACCGGCGGGAGACGTATGCCAATATCAAGCTGTTCGCCAGACTCACCCCGGGCTTGCGCCTCCGCTACAGCTTGCTCGGGCACGCGTACCGCTATCGGAATTACAACCATCTGTACAAGTACAATCCCGATGGTGACGTGACCAACCGCGAACGCGGCTACACGCACATGCTGGAATTGAACCACGTGCTGTCGCCAAGGACCTTCTACACCGTGAAGCTGGGTTGGTACACGTACCGCTTCAAGTCCTACCTGTACGAGGATCCGCATGACCCCCGCTATGTGAACCCCGTGCTGTTGCGGAACCGTCAGGATGCCTTCAGCTTCCTCACGGGTGGGACGAATATGAACCACTACTACCGGACCACAACCGTCACGAGCGCGCGGTTCGACATCACTTCCCAGGTGACCAAGCTCCATCAGGTGAAGGCCGGGATTGAGTTCAAAAAGGATCACATCTGGGTGAACAGTTTCGAGGCCTACTACAAGGGTCTGCCCGGCGGAGGGATTTTTGACCCGACCGCATACTTTGCGCGGGGAAGTCACAGTCATGATCCGGTGGAGGCCGCCGCATACATACAGGACAAAATCGAACTTCGTAGCATGACTCTGAACCTTGGTATCCGGTATGACTACTTTCATTCGCGAGGCAAAATACCCGTAGACCTACGGGATCCTTCGAACATCTATCGTCCCAGGGAGAAAGCTTATCGGAAGGCCGAGGCAAAACATCAGCTCAGCCCACGTGTTGGAATCGCTTTTCCAATCACCGAAAGCGGCGTCATACATGTTTCCTACGGCCACTTTTTCCAGATACCACCATACAAGTATCTGTACATGAACCCCAGGTTCGCGGTGGCCCCGGGCGGGCTTCACACCCTGATGGGGAACGCCAATCTCAACCCACAGTCCACGGTGATCTACGAGGTCGGGCTACAGCAGTCATTCATGGACATTTTGGGGATAGACGTCACCGGCTATTACAAGGACGCACGCAATCTGCTCGGAACGCGAATCTACGAAACCTACGCTCTCGGCGATCGATACGCGCGGTACGAGAATAGGGACTACGGGAATATCCGCGGAATCACGGTGTCGGTGAACAAGCGTCCCACGTCCACAGACCATTTGACTCTCTCGTTGGACTACACCTATCAAATTGCAGAAGGCAACGCGTCGGACCCTAACCACGAGTTCTACAACAAGCAGTCCACACCACCGAAGAAGAGCAACATCCAGGTAGTGCCGCTGGACTGGGATCAGCGCCACACGATTAACCTGTCGGTTTCTTACGACGTACCACGGGCGTTCAGTATCGGCCTCATCGGACAGTTTCAGAGCGGCCTTCCTTACACACCGGCAATTCAAAGCCTGGAGACGACATTCGAAAACAGCGGCCGTAGACCATTCAACTACACACTGGACCTCCGGGCGGCGCGATACTTCCGCGTCGGGCGCGGAATGTTGCAGCTGTTCTTGAAAGTTTACAACCTCTTGGATCGGAAGAACGAGATCAATGTCTACCCGGACACGGGCCGCGCGGGCTATTCGCTGGTCAGCCACTATGTGATCGAGCGGCGCAACGACGTTAATACCCTGGAGGAATGGCTCAAGAGGCCTGACTACTACGGGGAACCCAGAAAAATCATGGTGGGGATCCAGTTGGATTTCTGATCCAGCCCTGAGGTGGTCCGGAGGTTCGGTGAAACAATAGAACGGGCAATCCCCGTGACTTTCCGCCGTTCAGATACGCACTGGGCCTGATACGGGCATGGAGACGGCTCGGTTTGTGCGCAGGAAATGTGATGCTTCACAAAAGGCCAGCATGCCGGGCCGTGGATTGACCGAACTGTGCAGTCGAACCGTGGAGCGGGAAAGGCGATGAGATCGGGAAAGCGGCTAGCGGCAATTGTTGTCGCTCTGGTCCTGGGGGCGGCGGTGAGCGAGTGGTCCGCCGCACAGGTACGTGTGCCTCCCGAAATGAGGGGAAACCGCAAGTACCGCAAAGAAGGGATCCACAACGGAAATCTGGTCGAGACGCTCTTCTACAACTTTGGCGAAGTTGCGTGGTGGGGCCGCCAACCATCGGGCGTGTGGCCTAAGGGGAGCAACCATTCCTACATGGACGGAATCACCCCAATTGTCGTAACCCAGGTAGTCAATCACCGAGGCGACACTCTCTACATGTGCGAGGCAGGATACCGAGAGCTAATGGACGTTTCCCCGGAAGGCGTGGAACGTGGGTGGCAACCGCGACCGGGCTACGCGAATCCGTTGCAGGACAAAATCGCCATGAGCGATGATCCGAATAGCTGGCCGCCTAGCTGGCCCGATAAGGATGCCAGCTGGAATGGCTACTGGAACGGCTATTTCGGCAAGCGCACGAACGCCGATCAGGAAAGCTACTTCGTAATGGACGATAATTGCGACGACGGCCACGATTTCTACCCGGATTCCACAGACCAGACTCGACGGGGACTTGGGCTGCGAGTTGGTGTCCGTGGATTCCAATGGGCAAACGTGCTGGCGGAGGATCTCATCTTCTGGCATTACGACATCACGAACGAAGGAACCACCGAATATCTCAAAATGATCTTCGGCATGTACGTCGATGTAGGAGTTGGAGGCCAGTTCGACTCCAATGACGACAACGCATCCTTTGATGTGAACGAAGACATCACCTACTCGTGGGACAGCAACGGCATTGGGGAAACCGGCTGGGGTCCGACGGGCTACTGCGGCTACGCTTTTCTCGAGAGCCCGGGAAATCCCTACAATGGGATCGATGACGATGGTGATGGAGAACCGGGTAGTCCAACGATTACCGAGAACATGCTAATTGGAGAAATTCCGGAAAACGGGATCGACGACAACGGCAACGGACTCGTAGACGAGGCTACCCTGCACCTCGGGTTCAAGTATGCCGACGGGGTGGACAACAACGGTGACGGCCGAGTCGACGAGATGATCGATGAGCGGCGTGACGACGGTATCGACAACGATCTCGACTGGGATCCGGAACGAGATGACGTGGGAGCCGACGGCCTGGCTGGCTCCGGCGACGCGGGCGAAGGTGACGGACTACCGACGCCGGGCGAACCCCATTTCGACGCGACGGACAAAGACGAATCCGACCAGATTGGGCTAACAGCGTTCGACGTTTTCTACATCGGCACGGGCGTTGCCTTTTACGATGACAAAGAAATCTGGGATCGCGTTTCGTACAGCCATTTCGATACCAGGTTACAGAATGGGAACATTGCTTTCCTATATGGTTCGGGGCCCTTCCCGCTGAAACCACTCAAAACCGAACGGTTTTCCGTCTGTCTCGTATTCGGAGAGGATCTGGAGGACATTCGGCGGAATAAGATCACAGTACAGGCCATTTACAACAACAACTACAATTTCGCTCGGCCACCGGACAAACCGCACGTGTGGGCCGTGGCAGGCGATGGCAAAGTAACCCTGTACTGGGACGATCGCGCGGAACGAAGCTACGATCCATTCATGGATCCGCCGTACGATTTCGAGGGCTACAAAATTTACAAGAGTACCGATCCTGGCTTTCTCGATGCCCGCCAGATCACCAATGCCTTCGGCGAAAAGACCTTCCTGAAGCCGGTTGCGCAATTCGATATACGCAACGACATCAAAGGCTTTTTCCCCCTCGACTATCAGGGTATCAAGATCTACATGGGCGACAACAAGGGCCTGCGGCATTCCTGGACCGACACGGACGTAATCAACGGCAAGACTTACTACTACGCGGTTGTCTCCTACGACCGCGGCGATCCCGACCTGCACATCTACCCGTCCGAATGTAGCCGCGTTATCGTGCAAGACGTGAACGGCAATGTGAAACTCGACGTCAATACCGTGCAGGTGACGCCCCAAAGCCCGGCGGCTGGCTTTCGCACTGGGGGCGTGCAGGATTCGATTCGGCATGTGTCGGGTTTCGCAACTGGAAATGTCTGGATCGATGTGTTAGATCCCTTGCAGGTTCCTGACGGCAGGACCTACCGGGTCGTGTTCGACGACACGACCTCGCCGAATCAGATCCTTTACGATCTGATCGACGTCACGGACCCCGCCTCGCCCGACACGGTGTTCGCTGGGTCTCCCTACGTGCGTGGGGAGGACTACAATCCGGTGTTTCACGGTATGCGGCTTTTTGCCTTCACCGACAGCATCGAGTGGGATGGTGTTCGCAGTGGCTGGGTAAAGGGCGACTGCAATCTACCGATCCACGTTGAGCACCTCTACCACTTCCCTGAGCGGCGTCCGGGGTACCCATCCAGCTATGAAATCCGCTTCGGCGTTACCGACACCACCTGGTGGTTCCGACCACGCTATCCGGTGAATTTCACCGTGTGGGACGTGTACGAGAACCGGAAAGTGCTCTTTATGCTCGAGGAGCCGGATCCGGCAAATCGCGACAGTCTCGTCTCGCCTGGCGATTACATCCGGATCATTATGAAAGACGGGAACATACCGCGCGAGGTCTGGCGGGTCAAATTCCTGGAACCTTTCGGTGACGCGGAGCCGATATTGCCCGAGCCGGGCGATGTGCTGCGAATCCAGATTAAGACGCCTTTCCGAAGCGGCGATGTGTACGAATTCACGACCCGAGCGAGTCGCATCGATCGCGAGTTGGCTGCCGCCGCGCTCGACAGCGTGGCCGTAGTGCCCAATCCGTACGTGGCGGCGGCGCGCTGGGAACCTCGCCGTTTGCTGGCAACGGGCCGGGGTGAACGTAGGGTCTACTTCATCCACCTGCCAAAGGACTGTACGATCCGGATCTACACGGTCTCCGGTGAACACGTCCGTACCATCGAGCACCACTCCACAATGTTAAACGGGGCGGAAGCCTGGGACCTCACCACCAAAGACGGCCTCGATATTGCCGCTGGCATCTACATCTACCACATCGAGGCTCCCGGGGTGGGCGAGAAAATTGGCCGCTTTGCCTTGATCAAGTGATGAGGCATCGATGATGTTGCGAAAACTCGTGGGATGGCTCGTCGCCGCTTTGATGCCCGCAGTTTGTTCGGGCTCAGTTTTCGGTAGCCTAACGAAGAGTGGGACCACCGCTGCGCAGTTTCTGAAAATCGGCGTTGGCTCGCGCGCCATTGGTATGGGCGGCGCCTTTGCCGCGGTGGCTAATGACGTTACCGCGATCTATTGGAATCCAGCCGGACTGGCCCGAATGGATGGGCGCGGTGGGGCTTCATTCATGCACACCAACTGGCTAGCGGATATGCGTTTCGATTTCGCAGCTGCCGCCGTGAGGATCCCTGGGTTTGGCAGTTTGGGGTTTCACTACATGGCCC
The DNA here is from genome assembly GCA_964464205.1 of uncultured Cytophagia bacterium. Classification (GTDB taxonomy): domain Bacteria; phylum Zhuqueibacterota; class Zhuqueibacteria; order Oleimicrobiales; family Geothermoviventaceae; genus Zestofontihabitans. The sequence continues at coordinate 6,260 of CAYXFI010000025.1, read as the reverse complement.
TTTCCATGCCCGATATGAAAGTCCGCACCGAGTTCGAACCCGAGGGCACCGGAGAGTACTTCAGTGCAATGGACATGGCTCTGGGGATCAGTTACGCCCGTGAGCTCACCGATCGGTTTGCTGTCGGCTTCAATGCCAAGTACATCCGTCAGCAAATCTGGCACATGGCCGCTTCGGCTACCGCTTTCGATCTGGGCTTTCTTTACCGCACCGATTTCCCCTGGCTGACGATGGGCATCAGTATCGCCAATTTCGGCCCGAAGATGCAGTACGCTGGCAAGGACGCATTTGTGAACTATGACTTCAATCCGGAAGAATGGGGGGACAATGAGAACATCTTCGCATATCTGCAAACGGACAGGTGGGATCTTCCGCTGCTGTTCCGCTTTGGACTTGCCGCTGAGGCCATCCGATCGGAAGTACAAAGCCTCGTTGTCAGCCTCGAGGCGCGGCATCCCAACGACAACTCCGAAAACATCAGCATGGGCTTGGAATACGGATTCCGCGACCGGTTCTTCCTGCGCATGGGCTATCAGGCTCTCTTTGAGGATCAGTCGGAGCGGGGCCTCACGCTTGGCGCAGGTCTGGTATATTACCTCTCTCCCCACGTCCCTCTGCATCTCGACTACGCCTACGAGGACTGGGGCAGGTTGACCCAGGTGAACCGCTTCTCACTGGAGATCCGCTTTTGAATCCCGCGAACTTGCGGTAGAACTAGGGACAATCAGACAGTAGGCCCACTCCACCGGTCTTGATGGGACTTACTTCGCTTTGGGCTCTGGTCCGCGTCCCGGTGATAATGGCTGGTGGAGGTCTTCACGGAGGCTATGCAGGAGATTGGCCTGTCCTCCAGCTTGCGCTGATTGAACGCGAGGAGATGGTGACACAGACGTTTTCTTTCTGAAACGACGGAGGCGGAATCGGAGATGTCGCAATTCCAGACGCGCTACGGTCATTTCAGTGACGAGGGCTGGGAATACGTCATCGTTACGCCGAAGACCCCGAAACCTTGGATCAACGTGATCTCCAACGGTCACTACGGGCTGCTGATCTCGCAGTCGGGTGGCGGGTTTAGCTGGCTCGATGACTGCAATCAGAATCGCATCACTCGCTGGAATCAAGACCTGGTACTCGATGATTGGGGGAAATTCTTCTACCTGAGGGATGAAGAGACCGGATTTGTGTGGAGCCCGACCTATAGGCCGGCAGAACAGGAGTTGGACGAGTTCAGTTGTCGGCACGGCATCGGATACACCATCTTTCAGGCAACCAGTGGACACATGCAGAGCGAGCTCCGTGTGTTCATACCCTGGGAGCACAACCTGGAGATTTGGACCATCCGCCTGACCAACGTGGGTAGGAAAACCAGGCATCTCGGTCTGTTCACCTATCTGGAGTGGTGTCTGGGCACTGGGCACGATCAACACCGGGAATTTCACAAGCTGTTTCTCGAAACGGAATTCGACCCGAACCGCAAGGCTGTCCTGGCTCGTAAGCGGCTCTGGGATGTCCCGTCGACAAATGCGCACTGGAACCGAGATTGGCCCTGGATTGCTTACCTTGCCGCGAGCGAAAGTTTCGAAGAGTACGAAACCGACAAGGCGTTGTTTTTCGGTGCTAGGGCCTGCCTTTCCAATCCAGAAGCTGTAGCGCGCGGACAGCTTTCATGCACGACAGGGAAATGGTCGGATGCTGTAGGCAGTATTCACAAGCGATTTGTCTTGAGGCCGGGCGAAACACGAGAACTTCACGTTTTTCTGGGCGTGGCCTCGTCATTGGACGAAGTTGACAGAACGCTTCAGCATTATCGAAAAGAAGGCGAGGTGGAACGGGCTTTTGAGGGGGTCAAATCGAAATGGCGGGACCTGCTAGGTAAGACCTGGATTGAGACTCCTGATCCCGCCACAGACGTACTTGCCAATATCTGGTTGAAGTATCAGGCTATTAGTGGACGGCTGTGGGGGCGTGCAGGGTATTTCCAACAGAGTGGAGCCTACGGGTTTCGGGACCAACTGCAGGATAGCCAGATTTTCCTCTACCTGGATCCTGGGAAAACGTTCGAGCAAATTCAACTGCACGCAGCCCATCAGTTTTCGGATGGTCACGTGTTGCACTGGTGGAGTCCTCTCACCGATGTCGGCCATGATGTCCCCGTCAGCGACAACCTTCTGTGGCTGCCTTTCGTCACCGTGAACTACGTGAAGGAGACCGGGAACTTCGGAGCGCTGCAAACCGAAGTGCCATTCTACCGTTCAGGTGAGGCAGGTACGCTGCTTGACCATTGTCTGAGAGCCATCGAGCTGGCATTGGAAAGACGGAGCGAGCGAGGACTGCCTCTGATCCTTGCCTGCGATTGGAATGATGGTCTAAGCGCAGTCGGACTCGGCGGTAAGGGAGAGTCCGTCTGGCTTGGCCATTTCCTTGTGTATTTGCTCAATGAGTTCGCTGGCCTGCTCGATCGCCTGGACATGCGGGATAGAGCGCAGCGCTACAGGAAGCAGGCCGCCTACCTCCGAGAGGCTCTGAGCCTACACGGATGGGATAGCGCCTGGTTCTTGCGCGCTACGAAAGACAACGGCGGGCGAATAGGCAGCGCCAGCAACGATGAGGGAAAGATCTTTCTCAATCCGCAAACTTGGGCCATTCTGGCGGAGTCTTGCTCTCGGGAACGAATGCGGGCCGCATTTCAGTCGGTTCTGGATATCCTGGAATGCGAGGCGGGGCCCCGGCTGCTTGCTCCGGCTTACACGCGTCCGGATGAGCAGATTGGATACATCACGCGCTACGCTCCGGGTGTGCGCGAAAACGGCGGGGTGTACGTCCATGCCGCTACCTGGGCCATCTGGGCAGCTTGCAAACTTGGCCTGGCCGACGTCGCGTTCCGCTTCTACCGCAAGATCAATCCGGTGCTGAATGGACTCGATCCCAATCGGTATCAGGTGGAACCCTACGTCACTGCCGGTCACATTCACGGTTCGGATTCGCCCCACTGCGGTCGCGGCGGCTGGACATGGTACACGGGATCGGCGGCCTGGTTGTTTCGCGTGCTGATCGACCAGATCATTGGTGTCCGGGCTGACTACGACGGACTGGTGGTGGAACCCTGTTACCCACCGGATTGGAAGACGATAAGGCTTCGCCGTCTTTACAGGGGATGTACGTACCACATCGAGCTCCAACACGAGGAATCCCTCGACCCTGGCGAAGTGCGCATCATGGTTGATGACAGAATACTGGCGAAAGGGGAAAAGCACATCCCCCTTTGCGAGAAGCCGACGTGTAGGGTAAGGGTTGAATGGAGGCAAAGGCCGCCGCTCTATTGAGTGGCTGAACGGAGGGCTGGCGAAACGACTGAGAAGCGCACTGGCACTATTCATCAAGTTCCCATTTCCGGCTTGTCGGCCACCGTGGGAGACCGCCCGAATTGGGTTGTAGGGAAGCGAGGCGGCCCGCCCAGCCTCATGACATTCTCGTTCGTGTACGCTATCTGACCTGTGTGCGGTATGTTCCCAGGAGGATTGTCATGAAATATCGGTTTTTCTGGTTCTATGCAGTGTTGCTGTTGGTTCCTTCCGTCGTGACAGGACAGCAGGATCGGATCGTTTTTTTCAGCGACAGCCCGGAGGGGGACGTCTACGTTGACGCGTCTTGGGGCTACTTTCGCCCGCCGAGCTACTTGGAACTGGCCCGGACGGACAAGTGCCCGGTCGACACAGCGCACCCTTACAAAGGAGCCCACAGTCTGCGATTGCACTGGAAATCAGTCCAGGGCGGGGACTGGGGGATGGCCATCGCGTCGCGCGGATGGGCGGGTCACGACTTCACGCAGTACGACAGCATTGTGTACTGGGTCAACGCTCCCGAGGCGATCCCGCTCGATGCCTTGCCGAGTGTGGCTATCGAAGACCTCTCGAATAGAAAAAGCACGCGGGTGCCATTGGGAAACTACCTTGATGGCGTGGATGGCGATTCCACCACCTGGCAAAGAGTGGCGATCCCGATCTCGGCTTTCGAGCCGGGCCCGGACGGTTGCGATTTCACGCGTATCAAGACGATTTTCCACTACCAAAGGGGAACCGATGGAGCCGAGCACCTTGCGTGGATCGATGAGGTACGGGTCATAAAGGGCAGCGGGGGACCGGTTTCTGAGATGAACCCACCCACTGGGGTTCACGCGAAAGGCTACGACGGACGAATCGACATCTGGTGGAACCCAAATATGCAGGAAGAACTGGCGGGTTACTACATCTACCGCGCTTCCAATCCGGCTGGGCCGTACGAGCGGGTGAATGCCGTCTTGCACGAGACCCCAGTTTTCAGCGACTACCTGGGTGAAAACGACGCAACGCGCTACTACTACGTCACGGCAGTTAACGAGTCCTTTGAGGAATCGGAGCCCTCGGATACTGTTTCCGCTACGAGCCGGGCTCTGACCACCGAAGAATTGCTATCCTACGTGCAGGAGGCCTGTTTTCGGTATTTCTACCATTACGGCCACCCGGTGAGCGGTCTGGCTCGCGAACGGAAAGGCTCCGGCGACGTCTGTACCAGCGGCGGCACCGGCTTTGGTCTAATGACCATCATGGTCGCAGCCGAGCGCGGCTTCGTCCCACGAGACAGTGCGGCTGCGCGTACGCTCAAGGTCCTGCGCTTCCTGCAGGACGTGGCTCCCCGCTACCATGGGGCCTGGTCCCACTGGATAAATGGCAAGACTGGCCGCACTATCCCGTTCAGCCAGTTCGACGACGGAGGAGACCTTGTCGAAACAGCCTACGTCATCCAGGCTCTCCTCACTATTCGTAACTACTACACCAACGAAAATGCAGTGGAAACGGAGATTCGCCAGCGTTGCACCCAACTCTGGGAAGAGGTGGAATGGGACTGGTACCGGCGTAGCTCTTCGAGCAACCAGCTCTTCTGGCACTGGTCGCCCAACTATGGGTGGGCCATGAATATGCCGGTGGTTGGCTTCAATGAGGCCATGATCGTCTATCTGCTGGCCATTGCCTCGCCCACCCATCCGGTTCCTCCCGATCTGTACTACAAAGGGTGGGCGGGTTCGCCATCCTACGTGAATGGCAACACATACTATGGGTACAAGCAGTGGGTGGGGCCGTCCTATGGTGGGCCGCTTTTCTTCACGCACTACTCTTTCCTTGGATTTGATCCGCGTGGGAAGACAGATGGATTCTGCGACTACTACGAAAACAATCGGAACATCACGCTTATCCACCGGGCCTACTGTACCGTAAACCCGCTGAACCATGTGGGGTACGACTCGCTGGTATGGGGGCTCACTGCCAGTGACGATCCTTGGGGTTATCTGGCGCATCAGCCTTTCCACGCGGACAACGGGACCATCACTCCGACGGCGGCCATTAGCGCCATGCCCTACACACCCAGGGAGTCTATCGCCACGCTGAAGCACTTCTACTACGACCTGGGGCAGGACATCTGGTGCGAATTCGGATTTGTGGATGCCTTTAACCTGGGCGAAAACTGGTTTGCGTCCAGTGTGCTGGCTATCGACCAGGGGACAATGGCTCCCATGATCGAGAACTATCGCTCCGGGCTCTGCTGGCGACTGTTCATGCAGAATCCCGAGATCCAGAGCATGCTGGACGAAATTGGGTGGAAGGCAACCGGCGTCACCGATCGAAGACCTAACCGACCGCTGGCATGCGAGCTTGGTCAGAACTATCCGAATCCATTCAACAACTCGACCGTGATACGCTTCTCGCTTGAGCGCGCGGCGACGGTGAGGATCGATCTGGTGGATTGCTCCGGACGGACGGTGAAAACACTTGTGGAGAATGAAAGATATCGCGCGGGCGTGCATGAGATTCGTATCGTTGCTTCGGATCTACCGTCGGGCGTCTACCTGTGCAGATTCAGCGACGGGATGCGCACCCTGGTCAGGAAGATGGTGCTGCTGAAGTAGATCCGAGCGTCAATTCAGCTGATCCGAGGGCACCTGCGGCGATGGGGCCAAGGTGCCAGGCGATCCGTTCCGGAGAAAGATCTATTTGGCCGGGGAGAGAGTGCGGGGGGTGGTTGTGCCCGACATTGCCAGTTCGAGCTCGACCCGATCTTGTCCGATCCGTCCACGAGGGGGAAGATTGGGCCTACCTTCAGCCGCTCTTATCCCCGGGAACCCCGTCCGAGCACGTCCAAAGAACGCGCCAAGCACCCCTTCACCTCAAAGTGTACCCGTCAGGTAGATGGTCCCCACTCTGTAACCCGTAGGGTTACAGAGTTTG
>CAYXFI010000024.1:0-20485 GCA_964464205.1 uncultured Cytophagia bacterium | reverse complement strand
AGGTACATGGATCTGTACTACCGGCTCGAATACGAATACGGCCGATCGCGGAATCCGGAGTTCGTTACTCTGGTGCGTGGCATCGATCGTTCGTACATTCATCCGGAAGGATTTGCCCCGATCGACGCTGCCCCCGTGGTGTGGGTCGGGGACCAGGTGCACGCCTGGAGCGGGAAGGAAGCTGAGGGAAAGGCCGGGCCGGAGGTCATCGGTGGAAAACGAGGCCTTAAGGAGGCCATCAAAGATATCTTGCTCAGCGCCAAGCTCGGCTACTGCGTGGTGGGAACCGATGTAGCTGGTTTCTCGGGAAAGACGATTCCCCCGCGTTTGTACATTCGGTGGGCCCAGTTCGCTACTTTCTGCGGTCTGTTCCTGAACGGCGGCCATGGAGAGCGACGCCTCTGGCTTCGGAGCCAGCAGGAACTCGAAATCATCCGCAAGTTCTCCTGGCTGCACACGGAGTTGGTGCCCTACATGTACAGCTACGTCGTGCAGTGCCACCGTGGCGGCAAGCCTGTGCAGCGCCCGCTCGGTCGGGATTTTCAGTACATGTTCGGTGACTACCTGTTGGTAGCGCCGATCTTCCGAGACGTTGAGCAATGGACTGTGGATTTGCCGAAAGGTCGGTGGTACTACTTCTTCAACGATTCGCTTGTATTCGATGGCCCGCAGGAAGTGACGATGTCTGTGCCGCTCGACCAATACCCGGTTTTCGTACGAGGTGGGGCGATCATCCCGGTGGCGGTTCAGAGGCCGTACACCGGACTTGGGGACGAGGAGTCGGCGGGCTTTACAACGCTGCTGATCTACCCGGAGGGGGTGAGCGAGTTTCAACTGGCGCTGCCCGATGGGAAAGGGGAGATCACCATCCAGGTGAGGGAGACGCAGGGTGAACTGGCAATAGACCTGAACGGTGCGCGCGTGCCGCACATTCTTCGCGTTTACCTAGATCACCCGCCGAGATCTGTATTCCTGGATGGGGAGGAGCTCCCGGCCGGAGTTCGGTGGCGATACGATTCAGCGCATTGCAAGTTGATCGTGCGGACGGCCCGGTACGACCGGGGGGAGTACCGGGTGAGCCTCGCCGACTGACGTTGCGTAGGTAGCGCTCTGGTGCGTGGTTTGCAGCCTCTCTGATCGGCCTGTCGAGCTGAGGAACCCAGGTCGAGGGGCAGTTGCTCGGTGCTCCAGCGTTTGCCATTGCGCATAATTGGCGCTTCCGCCGGGACTGGCGGGTGAGGTTGAGGAGTTGACCGAAGGTTTACTGTTCCCTCGGTGGCTTTGGGAATCTCGGAAATAGGCTGTGCCTCAGCGCCGGATTGGAACAAATTGCGGGTGGCGGCCGTTGGAGAAACCCAGCATGAACTCGCCGTAGACGATTGCACCAGCGGCCATTCGCGGTGCGCTGTTCTCGCTCAGAAAGTGGAAGTGGTCTCCCGAGTCCCTTGCTCCCCGAAGCCTTGAGCGGCAGGGCATAATGGGGATGAAAACCAAGAGCCGTAGACAGACAATCGTTTTCTGGATCGCGTGGCTCGGCGTGCTGGTGACCTACGCCGGGATCACAGCTGGAGTGGATTTCCTCCACAATCACCGGGACCTGCCGGTTCGTTGCAGAGCCGAATGTCCCGCCCATCAGTGGCTGATCCTTTCGCAAGAGCCTTCCCCGTTGGTGCTGGGCGAGGGCGAAGAGATTTCCCGCCTGCCGTTCCTCCAGTATTTGTCCCTCGACAAGAAGACTCCTTCCATTGAGTCTCACACGTTTTCCCCACTTCAACCGCGTGCTCCTCCCGTTTTCCATCCTTCTGCGTAGTTCCCCCTGCTGAGACTCGCTACGTTCGTTCCCGTCACGACTGTGGGCGAAGCGTAGCCGTACTGACAGTTGGCCAACCGGAGGTAGGTCCCGCGGTTTTGCGCAGGGCTTCGGAGGGGGCAGGATGTGGCCTGAGTGTTCGTTGGGAATGCCACACCGGCGCTGATCGTCACACCTGGGCTGGGGAGTTCGTTTTCAGCCGCGAGCCACCCTGCGCGGACCATCGGTGAGGTTGTGTGATGTGGAAACAGGGAGGTGCACCATGTTGTGGCGCACGAAGTGGGTAACGGCTGGGCTTGCTACACTCTTGTTGGCAGCTTTCGCTGCCCCAGCTATCGGAGCCACCAAACCGGGCGACTCTACGACATCGGCGGTGGAAGACACTTCGGAATTGCGAAGGCTGGAAGCCTTGGAGAGGCGTCTTCACCAGCTCGAAGGACGCTTCGAGCAGGCGCAGAGGCAAGCGAGGATCGAACGCCTGCGGCAACGGGCGCGACTGCAAGCGCAACGACGGCAAGCTCGCCGTCGGGAGGGGAGAGCCGCTGCGTTCTACAGTGCCCAACGCCAGCTATCGGCGCTCAACCCGGAAATTAGCCTGACCGGCGACTTCGCTGGCTGGTACAGGTCACCCGAGTTCCCCAAGCAGGTTGCTCCGCAGACGTACGGACCGGGTAGCGGCAACCGCTTCTATTTGCGCGAAGCCGAGTTCCACATCGTCGCTCCCCTGGACCCGTACACACGCGGCAAGTTCTTCCTCGGCATCCCCGGCGACGGCCACCTGCACGTGGGCGAGGCCTACATGGAGTGGATCAACCTTCCGACGAGATTGAATCTCAAAATCGGCAAGTTCAGGAACCAGTTTGGTGAACTGAACCGTTGGCACGAGCACGCCTTGCCGCAGGTAGATCGGCCCATCGTCCTCACTACGTTTCTCGGTAAGGAGGGGTTGGCTGGGATGGGTGTTTCTGCAAACTGGCTTCTACCCAGCCTTTGGGCTCACGTGAACGAGCTCAATCTGGAGTTGATCTCGGGTGGGGACGGCGCCAGCTTCGCGGAGTCGGGCGGCCGTGACCGGGTATTCGTAGCCCACTTGAAGAACTACTGGGACGTGACCCAGAACGCCTACTTGCAATTGGGCCTGAGTGGCGCGACCGGGCACAACGACCCGGAAGGTCGCTACAGGACCTGGCTGGGGGGTCTCGATCTCACGTACAAGTGGGTTCCAGCGGGTCGGTCGAAGTATCGGACATTCGAGTTTCGCTCCGAATGGGTTGGGAGCCGTCGAGAGACGCCGACCGGGAAGGTGGAAAGCTGGGGAACGTACTTGTTCTTTCAGAACAAGCTCAACGCCCGGTGGTGGATCGGGGCACGATTCGACTACACGCACCTCCCGGACAACGCATCACAAACGCTCAAGAGCGGTTCTGTAGTGCTGACCTTTTGGCAGAGCGAATTCGTTTTCTTCCGTTTCCAACTGCAGCGAACGCTCAGCACGTTCAGCGACGACGTGACCCGTGCCATCTTGCAGGCCGTTTGGTCAATGGGACCGCACAAGCACGAGGCCTACTGATCTGGTGTCGTTCCGAAAGGTAGGGCAATGGGTGCCGTGGGAATTGAAGTGGAGGTTGGGCATCATGCGAAGAACTGTGGTCTTGAATCTGATAACCGTTGGTTTGCTGGTCGGGTTTTCCCTCGCTTCTGCGCAGGATAGGCTGTTCGTGGTTGGTAGTATCCCGGATTTCGCCGCGATCGCCAAGGAAGTTGGGGGCGAGAGGGTGGAAACGGCTTACATCGCCCGAGGCAATCAGGATCCGCACTTTGTGCTGCCGAAGCCGAGCTACGCACGTATCCTGCAGAAAGCGGACATCTTCATCACGACGGGCCTGGACCTCGAGCTGTGGGCGCCCACGCTCATTGACAAAGCGAGGAACCCGAAGATCCTGGAAGGCGCGATCGGCTACGTCTCGGCCAGTGCCGGGATCGATCTGTTGGAGGTCCCCACGCGGGGTGTGGACCGAAGCGCCGGAGACATCCACGTCTACGGCAACCCTCACTTTCATACGAGCCCGATCAACGCGAAGAAGATCGCTGAAAACATTCTGATCGGACTCCAGAAAGTTGACCCTGGACACGCGGACTACTACGGTCAACGCTACCGTCGATTCGTCGCCCGCATCGATAGCGCAATGTTTGGCCCGGAACTCGTGGAGCTCGTGGGCGGCGACGTACTGAGTCAGATGGTCCTGAATGGAACGCTGATGGATTTCCTGAATACCCAGGAGATCGACGGCGTGAAGCTGATCGAAAAGCTCGGCGGATGGTTGCACGAGGGACTGCCATTTCGAGGTGAAAAAATCATCTCATACCACAAGAACTGGGAGTACTTCTGTCGCGATTTCGGGGTGGAGGTCGTGGATTTCCTTGAACCGAAACCCGGGATTCCGCCGACAGCAAAACATGTGAAAGAAGTCATTGATGAGATCGAACGGTACGGTATCCGAATCATGCTGGTGGCGAACCACTTCGAAAAGAACACGCCGAGGAAGATCGAGGCACGGACGGGAATCAAGGCAGTGTTTCTGCCGCTTTCCGTGGAAGGCGAACCGGGCATCCACACCGTGTTCGACCTCTACGACTACTGGGTGAAGAAGATCCGGGAGGCGGTTGAAGCGGCTTCGTAGCCGGCGCCGAGAAGCTCCGCGGTAGGCTGGACGCCGCATTCGACTCCGGCGCGTCCGGCCGATGTGGAGTAGGGCAGGGGTTCGGCTGAGCAGCTCAGGGTGCTACAAGAATTCTCCGGGACTCCTCGGCCGGACCCCTGGGGGGACTCGACGTGTCGCAAGAAAGAACCGACAAGCGTGCAGTCCCGGGCGGATGACAACCTGATTCCCGGCGACGACACATCTGTTGAGGAGGCGGTGGAATGGGCGAAATCGTATCTTTCATGTTGGCCCCATTCGTTGCCACGCTGCTGGTACTGGCGATCCACGTGTACCTTGGGCTCCACGTGATTCAGCGAGAAATCATCTTCGTGGACCTCGCTCTTGCTCAGATCGCCGCCCTGGGAACGACCGTCGCGTTGATCCTGGGCATTCACCCCGAGCAGAGCCTCAGCTACCTGTTTTCCCTCGGATTTGTGGTCCTCGGGGCTGGTCTCTTCTCGGTCACACGGGTGCGAGAGCAGCGAATTCCGCAGGAAGCCGTCATCGGGATCACCTACGCCGTTGCAACTGCCGCTGCCGTGCTTGTGGCAGACCGCGCTCCAGGTGGAGCTGAGCACATCAAGGAGACCCTCACGGGGGCAATTCTGTGGATCCACTGGCCGATGATCGGCAAGATCGCCATCCTGTACGCCCTCGTCGGGATTCTGCACTTCCTGTTCCGCAACCGCTTCACCGATCTTACGGGAAAATACCGGACCGGAGAGCTCTCTCGCACTGACCGCTGGTGGGATTTTCTCTTTTACCTCACCTTCGGCCTGGTGATCGTGTTGAGCGTGCGCGTGGCAGGTATTCTGCTGGTCTTCTCTTTTCTCGTTGTGCCCACCTCCACTGCGATGCTGGTCGCGGATTCGTGGATGGGCAGGTTGTTGTGGGGCTGGGCACTGGGCTTAGTGGTCACAGTGCTCGGGCTCTACCTGTCCTACGTGCTCGACACGCCCAGCGGCCCGACCATCGTAGTGCTGCTCGGACTCTTCCTGGCGGGGTTTTCTCTGGCCAGGTCTGCAGGGGCCTCGAGCTAATCGAGTTGGATCACCTTTGGTTGAAGCGCAAGATCGAGGTCCCGTCAGCGCCCCGTCCCTGGTGTGAGGCGCCCAGGGATCCGCGGTGCTGCGTAGCACCGAATTCAACAAAGTAGCGAGGATGCCATGTCATCTTTGTTTGGACCCGTCCCTTCCCGGCGTCTCGGCAGGAGCCTTGGCGTCAACAATCTCCCGTACAAGACGTGCACTTACTCCTGCGTGTACTGCCAGGCTGGCCGAACGCGCCGCCTTGCAGTGGAACGATCACGACTGAGTTCCGTCAATGAGCTGGTGGAACAGGTGGTCCAGCGCCTGGAAACCCTGGGCAAGCGAGGGGATAGCGTCGATTTTGTCACCATCGTGCCGGATGGCGAGCCCACGCTGGATGAGAATCTCGGACAACTGATCCAGGATCTCCGCCGAGCTACGGCCGTCTGCGTAGCAGTGATCACGAACGGTTCCCTGCTGTGGGATGCTCGTGTTCGAGATGAGCTCAGGGGGGCGGACCTCGTTTCCGTGAAGGTCGATGCCGCCGAGTGCGGTGTGTGGAAGCGTATCAACCGGCCCCACGGTCGTCTCGACTTTGACAGGATCCAGGACGGAATTCGCCGTTTCGCGCAGGAGTACCCGGGCAGGCTTGTCACCGAGACGATGCTTGTGAAGGGCGTGAATGACGAACCGGCTCATCTGCGCGAGTTGGCCGACCTTCTCAGCCATCTGCGACCGGAGGTGGTCTACCTTAGCCTTCCTTTGCGGGCGCCCGCGGAGGCGTGGGTGCGACCGTCTGAACCGAGGAGGGTCCGGCGAGCGGAAAGCGAGCTGCGTGGGCGTGGACTTGAAGTGATCACGCTGGCAGAGTTGGAGCAGGGACCCTTCGCCGCGACGGACGACCTGAAGCGGGAAATCCTTTCGCTCACCTCCGTGCATCCGGTCACCGAGGAAGTGTTGCGGGAGCTTGTCTGGGATGCGGGCGGCGAATGGGAGGTAGTGGAGGAGCTTCTTCGCGAGCGGAGCCTGCGCCGGACGGTACACCTCGGTCGAACCTTCTACTCGTCCGCTGGAGGCGGATCGGGCGAGGGCTCACAAGGCGACGGTCTCGCAGTTGGCTGAGGTGCTATGCTACACAGGGGCAGGGAACGGACGCCCAGTCGCAGGGCTCGAAGATCGATGCTCGGGCGTCGCCCAACTCTCGCCCCGCTTCGAGGCTGAGATAGCCGGGGCGTGGAGAAAGCCGGCCGCTCCACGTTAGGAGCGGATTCGGCCCAGCCTTGCGGAGAAAAGAACGCCGCTCCGGCACGGGTGATGCACGGAGCGGCGACGGGTTCGGAAACTAACGCACGAGCAACATCTTTCGGGTAGCGACGGCCTCGCCATTCACCCTGAGGGTGCAGATGTACAGACCGCTGGGGACTTCCTGCTGAAGTTCGTTCCTGCCATCCCACAGGAGATCGTGTGAGCCCGCATTGGCGGAGCCCGAGAACAGCGTTCTGACGACTCGGCCCCGCAGATTCTTCACTCGCACTACAACGTGGGCCTCCCGTGGGAGCTCAAAACGAACGTGCGTCGAAGGATTGAACGGGTTCGGGTAGTTCGGCAACAGGGCGATCTGTTCGGGCACGGTGAAGCTGGCATTCGCCTCAATGCCAGTCACACCCCCGTCAGGGTCGGTTTTGACCAGGTAGAAATCCTGGCCACCGTTGCCGAATGAAGTGGTGAAGCCGACGAACAGGTAGTGGCCGGTCCGAGTCTCCATGACGTCGTAGAAGAATTCGCTGCCGTCGTGCGCGAATTCCTTCAGCCAGAGCTGTTTGCCCTGCGCATCGATCTTGGCGCAGATTGCGTCCCTGGGGCGGCTCTGAGAGAGTCTCTTTTCCCCGGCAAGTAGAATGTAGCCGTCGTGGGTGGTAGCTGCGGCGTAGGCGTAGTCGTCAATGACGGTGCCGTAGTGGCCGGTCCAGACCGTGTCGCCCGAGGCATTCATGGCCACAGCCAGCATGTCGTGGCTGTAGGACCAGCCGGTGAACATGTAGCCCACAAACACAGTGATTTCGCCGAGTAGAGTTACTCCGTAGCCTTCGTCCCAGCCGCCCGTGCCGAAGGATCGGATCCAGGTGGTGGCCGCGTTTGGCTGCAGGTAGAGCATGTACACATCGGGCGAACCCATGAAGTAGCTGCATGCCGACACTGCCATATTTCCGTGAGCGTCCACGACCACGTCTCGGCCATAGTCTTTGTTGGTGCCACCGAAGGTGCGTACCCACACCGTATCGCCATCGGCGTTGAACTTGACCACCCACACGTCCTGAGCGCCGTGGCCGAAAGAGGCAGTAGTGCCGACTGCGACGAGATTCCCAGTGGGGTCCGCCGCAACCGAGCGCAGGTCTTCGCTTTCGCTTCCGCCGTAGATTCTGGACCAGATCACCTGGCCGGTACTGTCGCAGCGAACGATTAGCCCGTCCGGTTTGTCGCTCCCCTGCGGAATGATGTTGCCGACGATGATCAGATCCCCATTGTTGAGCTGGACTGCGTCGAGGAAATGTTCCTCTCCGCCCAAATCCACGAACTTCTGCCACACTTGCTCACTGTGCGGGGCAACTTCGATAAGGCAGCCGTCGGCGGTGCCGCTTCCGGAGCTCGTGCTGTACCCGACCAGCAAGTAGTTGCCGTTGAGCGTTTCGAGCACAGCACGAGCCACGTCATCACCGCTCCCGCCGTAGGCGGCCTCGTAGGTCCAGCCCGCGCGAGCCGCATTTGCCGCCAGCAACAGGATGGATAGACAGAGTGCAGCTACGGTACGCATGGGTCCCTCCTTTTCGGCTGTTGGATCCGTCCGTACCCTCACAATGGTAGCTCGGACAAGGCCAGAGGTACCGGGATTCGTGTCCCCACTGCTGGGTGACGCATTCTCTCTGCGTGAAGTGTAGCCCCCGCGCTTCACGTGCTTCATTCCAGCCCAGTGGGCCGGCGGCACCTCGACCGTGGGAGTGTACCCCCAGCAAGCTCGCCAAAATCACCGGGCGAAAAATAGGTACACAATCACCTTCTTGCAAGCGCCTCGAAATGCTTTGTAACGTCGGTCACACGGCAATGCCCGCGCGAAGGAGCGGCCAGGGGCTTCGACGTAGCTTGTTCCGGATTGCGGGCGAGATTGGACCCCAGCTCCCTTATGCTCGCACGGCAGGGGAGACGACGTCGCGATACCCCGTGTCCCGGTTTGGGGAACCGGCGATCAAGTGGCGAATCACCAGGCGACAATCGCTCTCGCGCCAGTTGCCCCGACAGCATCGACGAGGAGATCCCAGCGGAGCGACTCCCTGGTAGGTGTAGGCGACTCAGGCCCCCGAGGCGCTGCGGACGATCTGGACCCAGGCTTCGGCTTCTTCGCGGAGTCTCTCCGGATCGTCGATGGCTTTCGCCAAGGCGGACCCGCAGAAGATTCCCTCCGGATCTTGTTCTACCAGGCGCGGCAGGTTTTCGCGGTTCACCCCACCGGTGTACACAACGCGCAAGCCCTTGAACGGTCCGCGCCAGGCCTTGGCCAGCCCGGTGAACCAGACTTCTCCCGCTATCGCCGGGAAGAGTTTGTGAACCCATTGGTACGGGTACCTTTCCCCGAGGCCGTCCAGGTCGCAACCGTAGAGTTTCGCTTTCTGCACTAGCTGTTTTCCAACGTCTCCCAGCCCACCGGGAACGCACATCACGTCGTGGCGGACGCACACCTCCACCACCTCGGGAATCGTGTCTGCGGACACGATTCCCGCTACCCCAGCCTCGATGGCTTGCTCAGCTTGCTCAGCCAGCAGGACCGTCCCGGCGAGGACAAGTGCGTCCGGGTGCCGCTCGAGCACTGCGCGGATCCCCTCAAAGGTGGCTCCAGAACGAAACGCGATCTCGAGAGTCACGCCCAGCGGGTTCAGGACTTCGTAGGCGGTTACACACTGCTCCGGCGTCTTTGGAGAAAGCAGGGCTACCAGGCGATACTTGCTGAGTCTCTCAAAGACCTGCTGCGACTTGTGCATTTTGGACTCCCAGGTTTCGGTCCAAGTCATTCCGTCAATGATCGCGCGGGCGAAGACATCATCTTGACGACGGCCGGCGTTGCCGGGGTGCGCTGCGCGCCCTCGCGGCCGGGGCGCATTCCCGGCCTGCGATCCACAGGAGCTCTCGGTGCCCCGAGCCACATGGAACCTCGCATCTGATCCGCACCTCTGTGAGCGGGAGGGGCCGACCGCGAGAGCTGACTCCGCCGGTCCCTTACTCGAATGGGTTTGGCCCCGCTCGGCACGGCTGCTTGGCCACGAATGATTGCCACTCCTTGGCAGGGCCGGTACAAGCTGCGAATTCCCGCTGGCGGTGGCCGCGAACTGAGCGGAATGTACCGAAATCCAGATTGGCAGGCAAGACCGGCCTTGCCCGAAGGAAACCGCGGCGACCGAACCCCCCGGGAGCGAACATTCCGGTTGCAGGTAGGGGAGCGGGGGATGCAGGCCGCCGTCCGCAGAACCGAGTCCAGTTGGTCATTCGCTCACAAGCGGCTGCACGCTGGGCGGGTAGGGTGTGCTCGCGGGTGCACGTCGGGCGCACGATGGGACGGGTAGTGAAGGGCTAGGTGGAGAGTTCCGCTCAGGAAGCCCAGGTTTTCTGCGGGTAGGGCCGAAATCAGCCCTTGCAGAAAGCTTCCAGTCCCTCCCAGAGGTGACGAACTTCACGAGCGGCTGGCCCGTCTGAGTATTCGACGATCGGTTTTTCCCGCACGAGCGCCTCTACAACAGCCTCGTCGAAAGGTACTTTCGCCGCAACGACGATGTTGTTGGCCTTGCAAAAGCTCTCGATCTCCGCGGTGACGTTGGGGTTCAGATCCCACTTGTTGATCACCACCCACACCGGTACGCGGAACTGCCACGCTGTCTGCACGGCGCGCTCCAGGTCGTGACTGCCGGAGACGGTGGGTTCTGTGACAACGACCGCCAGGTCCGTTCCCGTGACGGACGAGATGACCGGGCAACCGACACCGGGCGGCCCATCGATGAGAACGCAGGGGAATCCTTCGTCCTCGGCGACTTTGCGAGCGAAGTTGCGTACCACGGTCACTAGTTTGCCGCTGTTCTCCTGAGCAACGTCCAGGCGAGCGTGTACCATTGGACCGTACGGGGTGTGGGAAATGTACCACTCCCCGGCCCGTTCGGGCTCCATGCGGATTGCATTCACGGGACACAGGTGCACGCAGAGCTCACAGCCATCACACGCGTACGGATCCACGACGTAGTCTCCGGAGATCGCGTCGAAGCGGCATTCTTGCCTGCAAATGTCGCACTCCGTGCACAAATCCTTGTCGATTACCGCTTTGCTGCGGCCCTGGAAGTCCTGGCGTTGCTTCACTTCCGGCTTGAGGATGAGGTGGAGGTCGGGAGCATCCACGTCGCAGTCCGCGATCACTGTAGGTTTTGCGAGGGAAGCCAGGGAAGCCGTGATCGTCGTTTTGCCGGTTCCTCCCTTGCC
Source organism: uncultured Cytophagia bacterium (assembly GCA_964464205.1). Classification (GTDB taxonomy): domain Bacteria; phylum Zhuqueibacterota; class Zhuqueibacteria; order Oleimicrobiales; family Geothermoviventaceae; genus Zestofontihabitans. Next base: position 9,434 of record CAYXFI010000024.1, on the reverse strand, counting down.
GCTGATCACCACTACCTGTTTCATTCCTTCCGCCCTTTCGCGTTTCGGCCAGTAGTTGCGTAGCAAGAGAACGTTTAGGCTTGCACGACTCGATGAGACACCAATTGCTTGGCTTTCTCGTAGAGCTCGAGGAAGTGATCTTTGTATTCCGGCCTCACGCTCACAAGAGGTTCACCACGTGAGTAGCCCTCTGCGATGGCGCGGTCGAAGGGGATTCGCAGCAGCACCGGGATGTTTTCCCTCTCACAGTACTGCTCGAGTTTGTCATCGCCCCGATCTGCGCGATTGATCACTGCTCCGAAGGGAATGTCCAGCTTCCGAAACACCTCGACCGCCAGCTGGAAATCGTGGAGGCCGAAAGGCGTGGGTTCGGTGGCCAGAACCGCGAAATCGGTGCCCCTAGCGGTTTCCACCACCGGACAGCTGGTTCCCGGGGCGGCGTCGAGGATGACGGGGACGTCTGAGCGGACGTGCCGCTTAAGCTGGCGGATGACCGGCGTGGGCATCGGCTCGCCCACGTTCAGGATCCCGTGCCAGAAGTCGATTTCCCCGCTCCGACCGTGCTGGATCACCCCGGTGGGATGTCCTGCCTCGTACATGGCGTCCTCCGGGCAGAGGAGAGTGCAAGCGCCGCAACCGTGGCAGAGCTCGTCGAAAATGAGCACTTTGTTCGGAAGCACGGCAAGGGCGTTGTAGACACACACTTCGGCGCATTTGCCGCAGTAGGTGCACTTCTCATCCACCACGCGCGGCACAGGGATTTCCACGGGCATTTCTTCCAAGAACTTTGGCTTCAAGAACAGATGGGCGTTCGGCTCCTCCACGTCGCAGTCAATGACCTGAGCGCGTCCGAGTGAGAGGGCCAGGCTGACTGCGATCGTGGTTTTGCCAGTACCGCCCTTGCCGCTCGCGACCACAACTCGCAAGGGTTTCTCAGCGTCCAGAGACATTTCCATCCTCCTTCGGCAATTGGCAACGGCGCCAGGCGCCGCTGAGCGCGCGTGGGTTACTGCTGAAGGTAAATCAGGCTATCCATTCCGCCAGCCTACTCTTCTCAAGCTGACTGGCTACCTGTTCCAAATTGGGGCCGGTGGGTTCGGTTGTACAGAGGCCCACTTCGGCCAGAACCAGCTCTCCCCAGCGCTGCCGCAGAGCGCCCAGCCAGGGCGCTTGCAGGCGCGCGAGGGCCGGAGCTGCCGCTGGGTCGGCGACCCGATTGATCACGATTCCTGCGGGTGTGAGGCCGAACTGCCTCAACGTGGCCTCCGCCCGCTCGGTCTCGCGGAGCTGCAGTCGCCCGGCCTCGGTGACCAGGATGATCTTGGTTTCTTCACTGCGCAACAGGGACTCGCAGCGTTGGACGTCCGCCTGCAACGATCGCAGCTCGTTCACCAGGGGATCTTCTTGCTGCGTGCGGTCGAGCATCCGTTGCAATCTTCCGATCTGTCGGCGCGTGTTCAGCATCACCTCCAACCAGTCATCGATCTGATCCGCGAGTTGGAATAGACGTAGAGTCGCCGCCGTGGGGGCTGTGTCGAACACCACGTGGGCGACGTCCTGGCGCCCGAGGTGTTTCAGGAATTGCTCGAACATCGCGGACTCTTCGGCGCCGGGAGACAGACCCACGGTCTCCACGTATTTCTCCATGTCGAAGTCCAGATCCAGCTCCATGTCCCGGATGCGTTCCAACGTTTTGCGTTTGTAGCTCTCGAGGGCTTGCGCCGGATCCACTTCGAGGGCCAGGAGGCGCCCGGGCGGTACATCGGGCATGTGGAGGGGAACTTGCTCTGGCCCGATCGGCTGCTCGAAGATATCGGACAACGAGTGCGCCGGGTCGAGGGAGACCAGCAGGGTGGTTCCACGCCGAGCGAGCAACGTTGCGAACGCGGCGGAGATGGTTGTCTTACCGACTCCACCTTTGCCACCGAAAAGGAACCGCAAGTTCAACTCCCACTGCGCCGGTGTCGCTTTGGAGTCCTCGATTGTGCACACCCGGGGCTCCCTGACCTGCGGCGAGGCCGGCCGGAATCCATCTCCCCAGGGAACCACTCGGCGTGCATCTGCTGGCCCCTGTCGGGTTGTGCTGCGGAAAGCGGCGGCGGAACGCAGGTCATCAAAATTCCCTCGCAAACTGTTCCCAGGCCCGCCACAGCCGGCCCCGGCGCCTTGCTGCGCGACGCCGCCAGAGCTCGAGATCCTTCAAAACGTAGGGCAGGAGGCGTAGGCTCAAGTAGCTCGGAACGGGCAAGCCGAGCAGATCGCCGAAGCACAGGAGCAAGAACAGGTCTTCGCGCTTCCGAATCTCTCGCCTCAGATGCCGGTAGAGCTGTTCCTCGGTGCTGGCCCGCCAGAACTCGCCGAGCGACAGCAGGAAGCTTCCGGTTTCGCGGAACAGCTTCCGGACGAAGGCGAAGGGGCTGCGCGGAAGCTTGTGAGTCCGGCCAGCCGCAGAGGAGTCTCCAGTAACCTGGGCCATGTCTACGTCTCGAGGGTCGATCGTCCGTCACGGAGCGATTCCACGTGCCCGAATACGTACTGTCCCACTTGGAGCCCGGTTTCCCGGGCCACCACATTGCACTTCACCTTGAACAGGAAGTAGATGTTGTGATCGATGGTATTCAGGCTTTCGTAGTTTCCCTGTCCCTTTGCTAGAATGACGTCGGCGCGTTCGAAGAGCTCTCTAACCTCGGCGTTCACTTCGGCGAGGACAGTCGCCGGAGCGTCGCTGCCGTTTTGGACGACGCGCGCCACTTCTGCCATTCCCACTACCGCGGCGTCGGCCAGGGTAGCGTCGTTCAGCACAGGGTGACCCCGCACGACGAACACAATTTCAGCGTCGGTGACGTCGCGAAGAGTTTCAATGAACAAGCGATCGAAAACGATCTCGCCAGCGTTGTCTCCCAGATACAGGACCAGACGTGCCCGCTTGATGTCTCGGAGAAATCTCCCGTAGTCGTCGATTGCGGGCTGGTTTTGCACGGCGAGTTCAAGTTCTCCCTCCAAGTCGATGTCGCCGCTGTTGGCGCCCAGGTCAATCACGTTCCCGGCAATTGCGAACCGCGCTGCTGCCGCCACCGGGTCTGCCTGCGCGCGGACGCGCTCCCTGAGGACCGGCAGAAAACGGAGAGCAGTCTCGTTTTGTCGGCGTTTCTGGTCGGCGTAGGGATCTGGATTCCCTGTGGTTTCCCGGATCAGGCGATGCACAACCTGACCGATTTCCGGCGGACTCACCTCCAGGTGCAACTCTTGCAGTAGGGCCATGACGCGATTGAGTAGCTCGCGGTGTTGCCGCTCATCGGTGGTGGCGGCACGGGCTACTTCGAGCGTTTGTCTCAGGATACATGGGAAGCAATCCAGATACGTGCGCATGCCGAGCGATCCTCTACCGCTTTCTGCGTTGTGTCAGTTGGACGTCTCAAGTCTTACGCAGGATCGACAGATAACTTTAGAGTCGTAGGCTACTCCGACGCTATTGCGATCGATTCTCTCACTCTGCTGGCTGCGGGGTTGAAATCGCAGCCGTGTACCGCAGGAGGTCCGGTCGCAGAGCCGGTGGTCAAGTAGATGAGGACGCGTCCGCCCGAGACTGGCCCGCCACATGGATCCGCGGGGCGCGGGGCCGGCAGGTGCCGGGCGGGGCCCGCTGAGCGGAGCCGTGAGATGGCGTGGCCGATCGTGCGAATGGGCCGCGTGCGGAGCCCTTTGAAGACGTTGGCAACTCCGCGCTGGTAGCTGCGGAGCGCAGGGCTCCAGGTGGCTATCTGCGGGGCGAGCGCCTGCCGCTTGTCCCGAAGGGCGCACGCGGGCGCCTCTCAGCAAGAGCTCGGGCACGAGGGCAGCGGATCGGTCCCCGCAGGACTGTGCAGGGTCTCCTGTTCGCCCCTTGCTGTTGCACGAGCCACTTGCTGCGCGGCAGCGAAAGTGGCGTAATCGCGTACAGAGTTGGTCGGTCAGTATCATTCAAAAAAGCCTCACACCTTCGGTGAGGCAAGTACAGGGAGCCGGCGCGTACAGCAGAGACGAGCGGAATCCAACTGGCTGTGGACCGAGCCGGACAGCCCGGCCACACGTTGGGGAAGAGCGCCTGAGCCCAGCGAGCAACGTACGCAGTGAGCGCCTTGCGAGTTCCCCGCAGAGCGCCTCGGGGTGTACCACGAAGCCCGGTCGTGCAGCCGGAAGCGGCGGCGCGGTCAATCGTCATTCGGAAAGTCTAGGACGAGCCCTGCGCCAACGCGAACGTAGGCGTCGTCGTAGAGCTGGGCGAACACGGAACGTGCCAGACTGCCACTGCAGTGAGCGGGACCGACTCGCTGGACACCCAGCTCGATCAGGCGCCGTGCTGTCGCGCGGATCGTGCCGAGGTCCTGGTCCTTCAGGTGAAAGCCGCCCGCGACCAGCGCGACAGGCTGTCCCGGGAATATTCTTTCAACCGTTTCCACGATCCGAACCACGCCAGGGTGCGCACAACCGGTGAGGACCACCAGTCCGGCCCCGGTGCGGATGACCAGGGATTGCTCGGGTACGCTAGCCTCGATGGTTCCCGTCGACCAGACGCCCGGGAGTAGCTCCCGCGGCTCGGTCACACGTTCGACGGTCGCCCCAGACTCAGCTATCTTGAGCAAATCCTCGTCGGTGGCCGAGGCCGGCAGGAACACACGAAGCCCCTCGTGGAGCACCACCGGGAGGCCACCAACGTGATCCCAGTGCATATGCGAAATGACGACGGCGGCGAGGTCTTCCGGATGAAAACCCACTGCGTCGAGATTGTGTCGGAGAACTTCCGGATCGCCTCCTGTGTCGAAGAGCAACGTCTTACCTGCGAAACGCACCAGGCAGCTAAAGCCCCAAGCTTTTTCGAAGTCATCCGCGAACCGTTCGTTGTCGTACACCACGATCAGCCTGGCCATTTTTCCCTCTCGGTGTTAGCTGCAGCAGCGTGGGTCGGCCACACCGCACGTTGAGTGTTCGAACCCGCCTCACTCGACCGGCAAGTGCCAAGCCGTTGGACTAGAGAGCGTTCACGGCTTGACGAACTTTTGCTTCTCTTCGTCCCAAACGAGGAAATGCTGTCGCTCTCCATTCAGGTAGGCATCTACGCACGCCTGGGCATCCTCGAGCAAACAGAGAAGGGGGGTTTTGCCGTTCTCAAGCAACTTCGGCACAGAATGCCGGCCCATGCTTCTGCCGATGAGCACGTCGCAGTCGGGCAGCATTTTCAGGACTTGCGACGCGCGACCGTGCGTTTCTTCGTCGGCCACAATCGGGTTCTCCCGCAGTTCCTCCGCCACGATTCGATTGCCGTCCACTTCAAACACCAGGTAGAACCTGGCTTTACCGAAATGCCCTTTCCGGACAGTCGTCTTGTCGTCACTGGCTACCGCGATTTTCATCAATCACACCCCACAAGCTTTGCCCACTGACCAGCACCGTTTGATCCGGGTTCGAACCAACGCTCACTCCCCGAGCGAGACAGGCAAGCAAGGGAGCTGGCTGCCCCGCTCGCCTCAAATGGCCCGTAGCTCCCGATTCACCGTCTCCGCATCAATGAAATCGATGACCTCCACGTCGACTTCTTCGACGCCCTCCACCTCTTGCACCGCACGCTTGATGCTGATCGCCAAGATGATCGCGATGGGGCAGAAAGGAGAGGAGGGACGGAATTTCAGGCTCACCCTGCCTCGGTCTACCCTCAGGTCCCGGATGAGTCCCATCGTCACGACGTCGATGTTGGTTTCCGGATCGATCACGGTTCGGAGCCGTTCTTCGATCCTCCGCTTCAGGTCCCGGTCCTCATCCGCACCCACGCGTGCGGGCGCGGCGACGATGAAGTACTGCTGGTCACGGATTTCGAACGAGTGCACCGAGAAATCGGCGCTTTCGATCAGCGACCGCAGCTCCGCCGACCCGAAGTAGCGCTCGGGCACGCCCGTTTGCGCGTGTTCTTCCCAGTCCACCAGAAAAAGCAGGCCGTCAGATCTCAGCACTCTGCGAAATTCCGCGAGCCCGCGCGACGGATTGCTCAAGTGGTGTAACGAGTGAATACACGTCAGCGCTGCAACGGACCCGCTGGCGAAGCCGAGCGCCTCTGCGTCCATTGCGGCGAAGCTCACCGGTGCGTCGCCGCGTGAGGCTGCGGACCGAACTGTTCCCCACCGTAGGCTCCGGGGATCGCGGTCTACCCCGAGCGCCAGGACACCGAGTGAGCGGGCGAGCCGGTGAACCAGGGCTCCATCGCCGCAGCAGACGTCGAGCACGGGCCCGGAGATTCTCAGTTCACGCAGCTTTTCTTCGATCCAATCTTCGGGTGTCACCGGTTCCACACTCCAGGCTTCTGCGCTGCCAGCAGCATTTCATTCACATGGTTGATTCACATCGTTCCAAGACGCCAGTGAGGGGCGGGAACGAAGCGCCATTCAGCCCTGCTGGTATTCCACCTGTGTCGTGAGCTCTTCAGCCGCTTGCTCCATCACCGTCCGGAGATCCGAAGCCTCGGTCGACACCACCTCCACACCTGCATCACTGAACACGTAGACGGGCCCGCGGCCGTGGAACGCGCTGCGCACGTACACCCGATCCACACCTTTCTGGACGAGCCACTCCGCCACTGCGATTCCTTTCGCGCGCTCCTGGCCGAGAAACGGGTTTTTCTCAACCAGCTCCACGGTGGCTCGCCGAGTTCGCAGATCCAGCGAGAACAGCCCGAAATAGGGAGCGTCGCCGAAATGCTCGGACATGATACCGTCCGGATTCTCGAGGGGTACTGCGCAAAGCAAATGGGTTTTGGACACCGGCTCGTAGTGGATCAATATGTGATCGACGTTTTCCACCTCTTTCCGGACGTTCTTTTCGATGCGCTCGCTGGTCCTATGGGCTTTCTTGAGATCGGTTTCCCGCAAGACGATCTCCGCTTCGATGAATCGAAAGCGCCCCGAATTCCGCCCTGTCAAGCTTTTGATTTCCACCACCTTGGGTTCTGCCAAGATGATGGCCTTCACACGATCGAGGGTGGCGAAGTCGATGGAAGCGTCCAGCAACACCCGGATCGCGTCCACGGCTACTTCCAGGCCGGCGCGAGCCACGAAAACAACCACTACGACGGCCGCAATTCTGTCGAGCTGAAAGCCGAAGAGAGAACCGGCCAACCCGGCCAGGATCACCGCGCTGCTGAAGAGGTCCGTGCGGATGTGTTGGGCGTCGGCCTCGAGGCCTGGCGAACGCTCCTGTCTCGCTACCCTCAGTTCGTATCGGGAGAACAGGTACGCCGCTGCCATCGCCACCGCGACGCCGGAGAGCGCGTAGGGCACGGCCGGGAGCTCCAGTGGACCGCTTGTCCGCAAGGCCTGCATGAGGATCTCGTAGGCGGCAAACAGAATCAGGGCCGCGATGAAGAGGGATGTCAGGTTCTCGATCTTGTACAGACCATACGGGAAACGTCGGTCCCGACGCTTCGACACTCGCAGACCCACGAACAGCATCAACGAAGCCAGAACGTCGGTGGCGGAATGCACCGCGTCCGCCAAGAGCGCGGTGCTCCCGCTCATCCGCGCGAGAAAGTATTTGAGCCCTACGAGCGCGCCGTTCAGCAGTACCGACAAGAGCGCCAAGCGTTGCAGGCGATCAAGGGACAAATGCATGGCCGCGCCCGAGCGGACGTTACTGGCGGATCATCTTGGCGCCGCATTTCGGGCACGTCACCGTGTAGCACGGCACTCCTACTTCGTGCGGAACCACCGTGCCGCAGCTCGGACACACGCAATTGCCTCCGGGACCCGCTCCCGGTCGGTTGCCGCCACCACGACCGCGGCCGCCTCCCCAGCCGCCTCCACCTCCTCTGCCAAACCCTCCTCCGGGGCCTCCGCCGCGTCCGAGAGGTCCAGTGCCGTCGCCGAATGGCATGACGCTCACCTCCTTGATTGTCCCCGATGATTCAGACGCGATTCGATACCTTCACCCTTCCCAAGCCTTGTCGCTACCGCTGAAACGCCGAACTGTCTGTGATTCCTGTCGAAGCCCGTGTGCCGGTCAAACCCTCGCGGTCGGTAGGGGCGAACCGGGCTGCCGACGACAACGTCTCCGACCGAGATCTTTGCCCTGAGCACCGATGGGAGAAACGCAAAACGCGCCTTCGCTTGGACGCTCAGAATCCCAAGGCCATCATGACCGCTCCGACGAGGAGTCCTATCACAAGATTGAAAACCTTGATCAGCAGAGAGTCCCTCACGCTGTACGACAGCATCGGGAGCAGGCCGTGGCCGTCCTGAACGATGGAGCTCGTCACCAGGACCGACAGGGGAATAGCTCCGCTAGCGTACAACATCACGAACACGTAGTGCGGTCCCGATTCTGGAACGATCCCTACGACCGCCGACAGAACCAGCACCCACATCAAATGTTGCCGGATGAATCCTTCGAGATCCCAGAGCGTGAGACCCGCCTCGACGAAGAGAATTGCGAAAAACGACCACAGGAAGACTCGCCAAAGATGCTTCAAGGCGATGTGCCTCCAGATGTGCTCGTGTACGTAGTGCTCCGGGGCGCTTCCGATCAGCACCGTGGACAGGCCGAGCAACACCGTGAATGTGACTCGTTTCCAGTTCCACACCGGAGGGCCGATCCACCCCAGGGCCACCGCCACAAGGGCTGCCACGCTCATCGCCAGCAGAGCCCCCCGGGAAAAGGAAAGGCGCACAGCGCTCTCAGCGAGCCGTCGCATTCCGACTGCTTCGAGGTCTTCCGGCTCGTGGACGCGCTGGAGCTGGCATTCCTGGCAGGGTACGATGCCTAGCCTCGGTACGAGCCAATCGCTCACCCACGCTGCGACCACGCCCAGCACGAAGGCCGCTGCGAAAAGGGCGACCGCCTTCCCCGGGAACATAGCGAGCATGACAAAAGCTTCGTCGCCGGAGGTGGCCACCATCGCGCCTACGATTGCGCCGAAAGATACCATCCCATGCACGTAGAAAGACACCACCATGAAGGCGCCGAGACAGCCCGGCGTTGCGCCGAGGAAGGAGGCGACGGCGTACTGAGCCCAGCGGCTGGCTCGCATGCGTACAGTAAGCCTGCCGCGGCTCAGCACGTTCAGGTAGTCGACGATCAGCATCATCACGGCCACGAACAACGTGATCGTCAATGCGTGTTTGAAGACGCCCCAGAGGATCTGCATCGGCTTCTCCGACCGTCGTCCGTCCGAGTTTGTACGATGCGTCCGCGGCGCGAGTGCTGTTGGGTGGTACCAGGCTGGTCGGCAGCCACTTCACCAACGACGGCGGCGGAAGCGACGGCGCCGTCCCATCCCACGGCAGCTTCGTCCCGATGGAAAACTCCAACCTCGACCTGCCCAACCGGAAGGAACGTACTCCGGACGGCCGCCGGGGATTCCATCTCGTTTCGCGGAGGTGCTGGAGGAGTCAACGCTCCGTCTCGTGCTGTCG
>CAYXFI010000023.1:12874-20510 GCA_964464205.1 uncultured Cytophagia bacterium | reverse complement strand
GGTCGCCCGAGCGACGGCGAAGACTGAACCACGGGGCTTCTGTGGGAAGGGGTAGAAAAGCGAAAAGCCCGCCGGCTTTTCGCCGAACGGGCTCTTCTTGGGAAGGAGGGCCTGCCATGAAGCCAATTCTACTAACGCGCCGGGTTCCGACGGGTTCGAGGAAAATTCTGTAACACTTCTTGCCCCTGCCTCAACACTCCAAACACTCCAGCGCCGCCGGACCCGCCGCCGGAAGCGCGCACCTACTGTCCCTCCTCACGCTGCTTCTCGCGCCTCTCCTGAATGCGGGCAGCTTTGCTCGACAGGCCGCGAAGGTAGAAGAGCTTGGCCCGGCGAACCCGTCCCCTTCGCAGCACGTCCACCTTCACGATGTTGGGCGAGTGTACCGGAAAAATCCTCTCCACACCGATCCCATCCGACACTTTCCGCACCGTGAAGGTCTCGTTGATCCCACTGCCGCGCCGCGAAATCACGACGCCCTGGAACACCTGCACCCGCTCTTTGTCGCCTTCGATCACTTTCACGTGCACAGCCACCGTATCGCCGGGGCCGAACTCCGGCAGCTCTGTTTTCAATTGTGAAGCTGTCACTAGATCTAGCTTGTTCATGACATCCTCCCTATCCGCTCGCAGCTCGTCCGCCGCGCTCGTCTTTCGTCTCCTTTTGCTCTTCCAGGTACCGTTCGTACAGGTCCGGTCGACGTTGCCGGGTCCGCTCCAACGCCTTCGACAGCCGCCACTTCTCTATCTCCGCGTGGTGGCCCGACAGCAGCACCTCCGGTACCCGCATCCCTTCGAACACCTCCGGCCGCGTGTAGTGCGGGTGATCGAGAATCCCCCGGGAGAAGGAATCCGTGGCAGCCGACTCGTAGTCGCTGATCACTCCCGGCACGAGCCGAACCACCGAGTCGATGATCACAAGCGCCGGAAGTTCTCCCCCCGAGAGCACGTAGTCACCGATCGAGATCTCGTCGGTCACAAGCGCTTCGCGCACCCGTTCGTCCACCCCCTTGTAGTGACCGCTGATCAGAATCAGGTGCTGCTCCCGCGACAACTCCTCCGCCAGCTCCTGTGTGTACGTCACCCCGTCGGGCGTCAGCAGGATGATACGGGGTTTTTCCGGCTTGAAGCGACGGAGGATGTCGCGCACGCACCGAAAAATCGGCTCCGGCTTGAGGACCATCCCCGGGCCGCCACCGTAGGGGTAATCGTCGATCTGGCGATGCTTGTCGGTGGTGTAGTCGCGAAGATCGTAGACGTCGATGCGAACCAGGCCCTTCTGTTGGGCGCGACGCAGGATACTGTCCTGCAATGGGCTTTGCACCAGATTGGGAAAGCCCGTGATGAGATGGATATGCAGTCGCACCCCGCTCATTCGGTCAGCCCTTCGACATCCTTCACGCGGATACGGCCGCCCGCCAGATCGACCTCCTCGACGAAATCGGCCACCGCCGGGACTAGCACCTCCTTCTCGCCATCCCGCACGACCAACACGTCGTTGGCAGGGAATTCCTGGATCTCTTCCACCTTGCCCAGTCGGCGACCCGACGCCGTGTACACCTCCAGCCCCACCAGCTCGAAGGCGTAGTAAGCATCCTCCCCCAGGGGCGGCGTTTCATCTCGCCGAACGTAAACAGTAGCCGAACGCCACTGCTCGGCCTGCGCCCGATCTTCGATGCCGGTCAGCTTCAGCAGAATCTCTCTTCCCGTGGCGCGGAACCGTTCCACCGCGAACTCAACGGCCTCTCCCCGCACGGGTTCAAGCCGCACGGCAGTCACCTCTCGGAAGCGCACGACCTCGTCGTCCACCCCGATGACTTTGAGCTCGCCTCGAATCCCGTGCGGCCGCGCCACGAATCCGATCGATACCCAGTCCGGTCTCTCCTCCAAGCCTCCCCCTACTCTTTCTTCTCAAGGATCTCGAGGACCGCTCGCCTCTTACCCTGCTTTGCACAAGCTGCCGACAGGAGCACGCGCATGGCCTTGGCGATGTTTCCCCGATGCCCGATGACTTTCCCCAGCTCCCTCCGTGGAACCCTGAGCTCGAACACGCTGGTCTGCTCGCCGCTGATCTCCTCCACTTCCACGCTGTCCGGATCGTCCACTAGATGTCTGGCGATGAACTCGACGAACTCTCTCATCGCTTCACCCCTCCTTCGAACGAAGATTTCGATCTCCCACAGCGAAGCGACGAACCGGACCAAACGGATCCACTCGGCAGCCGCGACGTCTACATAGGTTTGACTACAACAACGACGAATGGTTCACAGCCGCCGCCCGCGCGTGCATGGTCTCTGTCAAAGAACACTTCGTCGCCGGCGGACAAACCTTCCGCCGAGAATCCGAATCACAGGCTCACTAGCGAAGTCGAGCCGTTAACCCTACTGGCAATCGTCCCGCCACTGCGAAGCAAACCCTTTGGCGCCTTCCCGAAAAGAGTCAAACCTCACACTCTCTCTTCGTCCGGGGGATCCTGCCGGCTCGCCCGCTCGGTTCCGGGGATCCGCAAAAAAACAAGCCCCCACCTTCCAAGGCACGATGGGTTCCCCAGGATTAGCCGAGCGGACGGAAACGGGGCCTCACCTTCCGGAATGATCACATCAGAGATCCAGCCACCTTCAGGCGAAGCCAGGTGAGCTCGGTGTCCCCAGGTAACGACTTCGTATCGGAGCTCACACCGGGAAACACGTGCGGCAGCACACTGGCTATCTCTTGCTGTTGCCCCGGGCCTGCCATCGCTCACCGCAGCCCCGGGCAGTCCCAGGAAAAGATGCGGCGCCGAAAACTAGCTTCGGCATCCCAGCGCCTTCGCGATCTCGCGAGAATTCCTCGCAAGCCCCGCTGTCTGGACTACTCACAAGCTTTCTGAGTCCCAGGAGCACCTTCAGGGCCTGAGTGTCAGAGCGAAGCCTCCGGAGACTATTCTTTCTCCTCCGGCGCCTCGTCCTCGGCGGTCGCTTCCTGCTCGGCCTCCCCAGAGGTCGCTTCTTGCGTCTCTTCGGCAGAAGCTTCCGCAGGCTCTTCGGGCGCGGGTACCTCCTCCGCTGCCGCCTCCGCTGGCTTGGCTTCCTCAACCTGAGCGCGCTTCTCCCGCTCCTTCTGAGCCTTTATCGCTTCGAGCCGCTTCTGTCTCTCCAGCTGGAGCACTTCCCACTTTTTCAGCTCTTCCTGGATGCGCGCCTCGTCGAAGCCGGACTTGATGAGGTGGAAGCGGAGCATGATGCCCTGCCGCCGGAACAAGCTCTTCACCGTGTCGGTCGGAATGGCCCCTTTCAGCAGCCAATCCAAGGCTTTCTCGGTGTCGATCTGCACTTCGGGCGGATCCACCATCGGATTGTAGTGGCCGATGCGGTCCAGGTACCGACCATCCCGCCGCGTGCGCGAATCCACGGCCACGATCCGGTAGAAGGGTTTTTTCTTCTTGCCCATTCGTGTCAGTCGAATCTTGACCGCCAAGGTACTCCTCCCTACTTAGGTGCTTGCAAAGTTCCGGAATTCGGGAATGTCTGGTTCGCCGAGTCTTCCGCTTCGAGCAAACGGGCCGGCGCCCGCGACTCAAAAGGGCGGCCGGATCGGACCCCGTTTGCCAAATCGCTTCATCATCTTGCGCATCAACTCGAAGTCGCGCAATAGTCGATTCACATCCTGCACGGTTGTGCCACTACCCCGAGCGATGCGCCTCCGCCGACTCCCGTTGATGATGTGCGGATTTCGTCTCTCCTCGGGAGTCATGGAATTGATGATCGCTTCAATCCGGACCAGCGCCCGATCGTCGACGTTCAGACCTCTGAGCTTGGTCGGGCCCAGGCCGGGGATCATGCTCAGCAGTTCCTCGAGCGGCCCCATTTTCTTGATTTGCCGAAGTTGCTCGAGGAAATCTTCCAGCGTGAACTCTTGCCGCCGGAGTTTGCGCTCGAGCTTGCGCGCTTTCTCCTCTTCCGCAACGCGTTGAGCGCGTTCCACCAGTCCGATTACGTCGCCCATTCCGAGGATGCGCGAAGCCATTTGTTGCGGACGGAAGGGCTCAAGCGCGTCGTACTTCTCCCCCACGCTCACGAACTTCACCGGCTTGCCGGTCACAGCGCGGATGGACAGCGCAGCACCGCCCCGGGCGTCGCCGTCGAGTTTCGTCAGCGCGATCCCATCGAAATCCACGCGATGCAGGAACTCCTGGGCAGCGTTCACCGCGTCCTGACCCGTCATCGCGTCGGCCACGAACAGGACCTCGCGCGGCTTGACGGCCTCCCGGATGCGCACCAGCTCTTCCATCAGGGCGTCGTCAACGTGCAGGCGGCCTGCGGTGTCGAAAATGGCCACGTCACGCCCCTGCTCGCGAGCTACCTTCACGGCCGACCGGCACACCGTCACCGCATCCTGGCCGTCGCCGCTGAAGACCGGCACGCCAACCGCTTCCCCCACCTGTCGAAGTTGCTCAATCGCCGCAGGCCGACGAACATCCGCCGCCACAAGAAGCGGTTTGTGCCCGCGCTGCTTGAGGTACAGGGCCAGTTTCCCAGCGAAGGTCGTTTTGCCGCTTCCCTGCAGTCCCACCAACATCACGCCGTTCGGCGGGATGCTCCCGAAGCGCAACGGGACTTCCCTCCCGCCGAGTAGCTGGACCAGCTCGTCGTGGACGATTTTGGCGACCTGCTGCCCCGGGGTGACGCTCTTCAGAACCTCCTGCCCCAGGGCTCGGACGCGTACCTGCTCCACGAACTGCTTGGCCACCTTGTAGTTTACGTCCGCCTCAAGCAGCGAGCGGCGGATCTCGCGCAGCGCTTCCGAAACCTCCTTTTCCCCCAGCTTGCCCCGGGATCGGAGCCTTCGCAGAACGCCGTCTAGCTTTTCGCTTATCTCCTGAAACATTGGTCAGGCTTCCCGCCGGAGCAAAGAAGACGCCGGATGCTCCAAGTCGGCACCCGGCAAAAAGAAAAGGGCAAATTGCCCGAAACGCGCCCCGAACCGTTTCAACTCAGAGCCGTGAAATGTACCCAACGCATTGGAATTCTGCAAGTTGTTTTTGGTGCCGGGAGGAGCGATTGGCGCTATTGACTGTGGGCCTGAACTCTGTGACTTCCCGCCTGAGACGGGACCGGCGACGGAAGCTCAACCGACCTCATCCCGGGAAACGGGCCGTCAGCCCCCGTTGCACCCGAAAAGCTTGGGATCTGGGCGGGCCATTGGCTGGGGAGCGACCCTCGGGCGGTCAGGTACAACGCACCCCGCGGGCTCACTGCCGCTTCACAGGGCCAGAGCGACCTCGGGCTCTGCGGCGCCGACTCAAACCGAGGACATCAGCCAAGGGCACCTGCCGAAAAGTCAGGGCCTCAGGCACGTCCGGTCAACCGTCCCCCTCGAGCGGAGCGGAAAAGCGCCGGCTGCCCAACCCGAGTCTGGTGTTCGTCAGCGCCTCTGTTTAGCAGATCGCAATCTGTCCAGGAACTCGGTGGGGACCGGAAACCCGAGCTCGTGGGCGTGACGCAGGAACTCTTCCGCCCGGTCCGGCTGCCCAGCTTCCAGGTAGGCACGCGCGAGCTGGTAGTAGGCTTTGGAAAGAGAGGGATCCAACCGGACGGCCCCCTCCAGGTGGCGGACGGCGCGCTGGACCTGCCCCTGCTCCAGCAGCGCAGTTCCGAGCCAGCAGCGCGCCTCCGCGTGCGTGGAGTCGATCTGCACGGCGCGGGAGAAATAGCGCACCGCCTCCTCAAGCTGACTGCGGCGGTACAGGATCTGCCCCGTCACCAGCAGCGCCCCGAAGTGCTTCGGGTTGAGCTCGATACACTGCAACAGCTCGTCGAGGGCGCGATCGGGCTGGCCACGACGGAGCAATTCGCGACCTTCCAGAAAACGCACCTGGGCCTGCATCCGCCGCGCCTCCCGATCCGAACCAAGCCGGAGGTACACTTCCGAAAGCCCGCGGAAGGCAGCCGTTTGCGGCCCGTCCAGCGAGATTGCTTTTAAATAGGCACCGATGGCCAGGTCCAACTGGCCCACGCTCGCGTAGTAGTCCCCCAGGTAGACGTAGCCCCGGGCCTTCCGGTCGTCGATCGACACACCCTGGCGCAGCAGAGTGTGCGCCGAGTCGATTTCCCCCCGGAGGAACAACACCCGACCCAGGTCGATGTACCCGTCCGCCAGGCCGGGCAGTAGCTTGAGACAGCGACGCAGCCACGTCGCCGCCGTGGCCAACGAATCCCGACGCAGCGCCCGCACCCCTCGCGCCCAGCAGGACAGGGCACGCTCCCGCCACGCTTCGGAGTCGCGCCCCAGGAGCGCGTGAATTTCGGCCAGCGTCTCGTACGCCTCAGGATAGGCCGGACTGGTGCTCAGCGCGCGCCGGAACGCCCGATCCATCCCCTTCTGGTCGCCCTTTGCCGCGTAGGCTTTCCCGAGGTAGACGTACATTTCGGCCTGTTCCCTGCGCTGAACCTCCTCGGGCCTGCAGAACCGCCAATCGTCCACCACCGACACATGCTCAGAAGGCAGGTACTGATAGCGTCTGCCGCGTTCCCAGAGGTCCAGCGCCCGCCTGAGTGCGACGTAGCCGCTGTCGATCTTCCCCCTGTCCACCAGCACGCGCCCGTAGCAATGCCAGAGGACCGCGTGAGTGGAGTCCTGGTTCAACGCTTGCCGGTAGTAGCGCTCGGCCACCTCGTAATCGCCGTCTTTTTCGAAGGTTTCCCCCAGCTTCATCAGCGCGCGAACCCACTGCGGACGCAGCTCCAATGCCTGACGCAGCTCGTAACGAGCCTCTTCCGGTCGACCGAGCTTGAGCAGGGTAGAGGCGAGATTGTACCGAAATTCGGCCACGTTGGGGGCCATTTCCACGGCCGAGGCGAAAAGCTCCCGAGCCTCCTCGAACTCCCGTTGGGCGTACTTGGCGAGACCCATCAAGTTGAGCGCGTCCTTGCGCATCGAGGGGTGTTCCTGCAAGGCCTGGAGTTCCTGCAGCGCTCCGTCGGGGTCGCATTTCGCCAGCAAGGCCAGGGCCAGCAGGTAGTGAGCCTGCGCGTTCCCTATTTCCTCCGCTGTGACGTACCGGAGATTCTCGATCGCCGGATTCAAGTATCCCTGGCGCAGGTAGGCACTCCCGAGGTTGAACCTGGCGACCACGTCGGACGGGGCAAGACGCACCGCGGTCTCGTATTCCTTCCGCGCCAGGTCGAGCTTGCCCATTTCGTCGTAAGTGAGGCCGAGAGCGGTGTGAGCCCGGGCGTCCGTCGGTTCCAGACGGAGGGCTTCCCGCAATGCCGCGATGGCGAGATCGTAGCGCTTCTGCAGCCGGTACGCGTTCCCCAGATTCACGTACCCCGTGCTGTACGAGGGCAGCAACCGGACCGCCTCTTTGAATTCCGCGATGGCCGAGTCGATCCTGCCGAGGTAGTAGAAGCAGGTGCCCAGATTGTTGTGCAGGTCTGGATCGTAGGGAACCAGTTCAATCGCCTTCCGGTACAGCTCGGCTGCCTCCTGATAGTCGCCCTCCTCCTGTGCCCGCAGTGCCGACTGAGCGTAGTGAGCGGCCAGAGCCGGCCTGTCGTCCGCCAGCTCCTCCTCGATGGTCCGGTGCTGAAACGAACAGGAAACGAACCCCAGCAAAGAGAGCGCGACCAGCGTCAACCGCACCGCCCGGCGCGCTG
>CAYXFI010000023.1:0-12774 GCA_964464205.1 uncultured Cytophagia bacterium | reverse complement strand
CCGTCGGCAGCCGGGAGAGCAACACACCGAGTCGCCTGCGCTCTGGTCCGCCTGGACGGGTCTCACTCGATCCATTCGAAAATGCACTTGCTGCCGTAGGGTTCCGGCAGAAAGCGCAGCAGGAACACAGATCCAGCGCGCGGCGTCCACACGAACGACCAGTTCGGGCAATCGCCCGCCTGACAGATCACCCTGCCCTCGTGAAGGATACGCAAGCCGAATGCCAGCAAATCTCCGCGCGCGTTCCCAATCTTCACCGGGCCGCTTCTCAAACCTTCGCCGTAGCGCCACTCCGCCGCCACGTCCGTCAGTTCGTCCCCGCGCTCCTCGAACAGCCCGGAAACAAGAGCGCCTTCAAGAGAGCAAAGCACCTCCGGGGTCACCGTGTCGTCCACGTAGTCGGACGAGTCGACGAGCCCGTAGGCGAGCTCGGCCGACTCGGGAAGGACCTGCCGCGGCCGGAAGCGCAGGTGCTCGAGGACCCACAAGTCCTCGTCGTACAAAAGCTGCCCGAAGAAATCGTGAACGAGCACGTCCACGCGCTCCGGCGGTTCGAACTCCTGAACCGGCGCCTGCACCACGGTCACGTTCGCGTAGCGGCTCAGCCGCCGACGCGCAATGGAGGCGAGCAGCGGATTCTGCTCCACCGCGTACACCCGGCGCGCTCCCAGTTCCGCCATTCGAGCCGACAAGATGCCGAAGCCGCAACCGGCCTCGACACAGACTCCATTGCGGATCACGTCGGCGTGGTCCCGCAGCAGCCGCTCGTAGGCCTCAAGGCGACGCCGGTCGTCGTAGATGCTCACAAAAGCGAGCAGATCGTCGATCTCCCGGAAGCGTTCCGGCGGTAGCTCGTTCAGGATGTCCATCGAGCCGTTCCGTCAGACGACACATTCCTGTACCGGGTCGCACCTGCGGCTCCCGGCGAGCAACAGGCTCCGGGACGCCCAGGACCCGCGCTCGCCCTTTCCACGCCCGTTCGACACTTCAGACCGGCCCGGGCTTCACCCTCCGGAAAGGGCGGTCTCGGGCGGTGCCGGGCCGCCCTCCAGTTGTCCAGCCAGGCATTTTCAGAACGTCAGTTCGCTCCCGTCCCCCAGTTGCGGCGGAGTGCTGGCGATTTCGAGCGATTCCTGATAGAGCCGCTCGAGGTCCACGATCTTCTCTTTGCTGCCTTTGCGCAGGAAGATGGGCATCTTGTACAACGGACAGGCCACTCGCAGCGTGGTCGGCCCCTGGACCACATTGGTCGGGTTCCAATAGTCGATCCACGCGCCGCTCGGGATGTACACCTCCCGTTCCATGCTGCCTTCTCGCCAGAGCGGCGCGACCAGGTAGTCGTCTCCGTAGAAGAACTGGTCCCACACTTCCCACGCGTGCCCGTCGTCCGGGAATTCGTAGAACATCGGGCGGATGATGGGGTGGCCGAGCTCGTGAGCCTCCCTGGCATACCGGTAGCTGTAGTCCATCAGGTGCTCGTGCAGTTTGGCGTACGTGCGCCAGATGGCGATCAGCTCGGCGTCGTAGTGGGGTTCGAAGGGCATGTCCCACGGCGCCCGATTGGTGGTCGGTCCCACTTCCATGATGGGACAGAAAGCGCTGAAAGCCAACCAGCGCGCCAGGACCTCACGGTACGTCGGCTTGGCGTACCCACCGGTGTCGGAACCCCAGAGCGGGTAACCCATGATCGCGGCGCGCTGCGCCCCGATGATCATGTTCCGGAGTCCCAGGAACGAGTTGGTAGCATCTCCGCCCCAGAACACGCCGTACCGCTGGGAACCCGTGTACGCCGCCCGTGGCATCAGCACGAAGTCGTCCCCGCGGTATTTCCGCGTCACGTCGTAGGTGGCTTTGACGTACTGGACAGGGTAAGCGTTGTGGATCTCCGCCAGGCTGCGCCCGTCGTGGGCAGTCACGTCACGTTCCCAGGGTACGATCTCCTCGGAGCGATCGAGCTTGAACCCAGCCACGCCGTCCTTCAGCACTTTGCCCACGTACGCATGCCACCACTTCACCGCTTCCTCATTGGTGAAGTCGAGCAACACACGGCCTCGAGTCAGATCGGCGAAGAATTGGATCAACTCCTCCGGTTTCATGCTGGCGATCTTGGTGTACAGGTCCCGGCGGATCACCTCCAAGAGTCTCCTGTCCTCCGCAGTGACCTGTTGCCCGAGAGAGTAGCGGGCGTACACCGCCAACCGCTTGGGCGAGAGCTCCTTCACCGCTTCCAGCACGCGCTCGCGCACCTTCTCAAGGTTCTCCTTCGTACCGAGCGGAACCCCGTCCTGCTTCAGGCCGAGCCAGGTCATCGGAATGGAAGGCAGGTAGTAGCCCTTTTCCAGTGCTTCGCGAGCCATGTCGCCCACCACCCAGGGAGCAATCCAGAGCAGGAGCTTCATCCCCTTAGAATCCAGCCACTTCACCATTTGGCTGGCATTGGGCAGCCGAAGCGAATCCCATTCGAACGCCTCGTAGCCCCACTGTCCTTTGGCCCAGGGACGATCGATCCAGTACACCGTGCAGGGGATGTCGAGCTTTTCCATCATCACCACGTCTTCGTACACCTGTGAATTGATTGGGCCCCGGTACGGCGTGCCGTCGTAGAGGGTGTCGAGGTTCACGTGCTCGTCGCGCCACCGCCACGGCCCAAACACCCATTTCGGCGGCAGAATGCTCCGGCCCGCCACAGATGTGTACATCTCCAGGATGGCTTCCGGCGTCCGGCCCGGAAAGATGTGGTACGTGAGCTCCGGTCCGTCGAAGCGGAACCACACGCGATCGGGCCGCTCAGCCGCCATGTCGAACTCGCCGGTCCACGTGCCCTCCACGAACAACCCGTAACCAGCGCTGCTCAGGTAGAAGGGAGCGTACATCGAGATCGTGCCCCGCGTGATCATCTTCACGTGATGGCCTCGCCGATCCAGGCTCACGGCCACGGAAGGATCCCGCGGAATCCGATCCTCGTTTCCCAGTACTCGCTCGGTGAGTCCGTGGAAATGTTCGCGCACATCGGCAGCGATCATCTCCCCGACGCCCAGCACGCCCGCCTCTGGCTCGAATCGGATGGTAACGCACGCTCCACCGTGATCCTGCGGCTCCACCCGCACGTAGGCCCGCCGACCGTCTGTGGTCCTGTACACCGCCTCCAGGCGGGCCTCGTCAAGACTGAACTGCTCCGGCTCTTTCAGGTACTGGCGCCCCTCCTGCGTCTCGAAGAAGATGGACGAACGAGTCGTGTCCGGGACCTGTTCCGCGAAGATCGTTTCCCCGGCCACTTTGATGCGGAACGAGAAGGGCTTCTGCGTAGCTTCCAGCGTGTACAATGGTTTTCTCCCGCCGCAACCTGAAACGGCCAGGCCCAAAGCCACTGCGGCCAATACAATGGGTTTCTTCATGGCGCACCTCCTCGTCGCTGTTCCGTTCCCCGTTTCCGCGATCTTCGGGTAGCCGATTCAAAAACGGGGGCTCCGCAAACCCACGCTGGCACGAAGCCCCCGCAACGGCGAATCGCCTACAACGCGCATCGCCCCCGAGGGGAGCGAGATCTGTCAGGCCAGTGCTTCGAGCACCTTGACCAGGAGCTTCCAGAAGCGCTCCACCGAAGGAATGTGCACCCGCTCATCGGGCGAGTGCGGGTGCTCGATCTGCGGGCCCATCGACACCATATCGATGCCCGGCACCTTCTCACCGATGATCCCCGTCTCCAGACCCGCGTGAATCGCCTTCGCCTCCGCCTCTTTGCCGAACAGCTCTTTGTAGATCGCTTTCATCGTCTTGAGAAGCGGCGACTGGAGATTGGGCGTCCAGGCCGGGTAACCCCCGCCCTGTTCCACGCGGGCGCCAGCCATCTCGGCCAGAGCGCGAATTGCGTCGCGCGTGGCGTTGAGGGCCGACATGATCGAGCTCCGCGAGCTCAGAGAGATCCGCACCTCCTCGTCCGTCGTACGCACCACCGCCAGGTTGTTGGAAGTCTCCACCAGGCCCGGCATCTCCTGGCTCATGGCCAGCACGCCGTGAGGAAATCCCAGGAGCAGGCCGAATACCTTGCGCTGGCTGTCCGAAGCGAGTGGTGCCGGGCTGGCTCCGGCTTCTTCCACCGTGAGAGTGGCGTCCGTTTCCACCGCTTTGTACTCGAAGCGCAGGGCCTCGAAGCTCTTCTGCAGCAACTCCTCCGCCTTCTTCCGGGCGTCCGCCGGCACCACGATCACCGCCCACGCTTCCCGCGGGATCGCATTCCGCTTGTTGCCTCCCTCCACGCTGACCAGCCGTACCGGCACCTGCTTGTTCAGCTCGTACACCATTCGCGCCACCCAGCGGATGGCATTGCCCCGCCCTTTGTCGATGTCGATGCCGGAATGGCCGCCGCGCAGGCCCGAAACCCCCACCCGCAGCTTCACGCCCTCGACCCCCGAGTCACGGCGCACCGGGAGACTGACTTCGTTGTCGCCACCACCAGCACAGCCGATGAAGAAAACGCCCTCTTCCTCACTGTCCAGGTTAATCAGCTTCTTCCCGGTGATGAAACCGGGCTTGAGATGGCTGGCCCCGGTGAGGCCGGTCTCTTCGTCCACCGTGAACAGGCATTCGATCGGCCCGTGCACCAGCGACTTGTCCTCCAGAACCGCCAGCGCCGCCGCCACTCCGATGCCGTTGTCGCTTCCCAGCGTGGTTCCCTTGGCAACAAGCCAGTCACCGTCGCGATCGACCTCAATCGGGTCTTTGGTGAAGTCGTGCTCCACATCGGAGTTCTTCTCACACACCATGTCGAGGTGGCCCTGCAGCACCACAGTGTCGGCCTGCTCGTGCCCGGGCGAGGCCGGCTTTCGCACCACGATGTTCCCCACCTCATCGCGCTCCCAGGCTAAACCGTTCCGCTCCGCCACAGCGATGACGTAGTCGCCCGCGGCTTTCTCATTTCCCGAGCAACGCGGGATCTTGCGCAATTCGTCAAAGTGCTTCCAGAGAAGTTTCGGCTCCAGTTGACCTAGATCCACCGCCATTACACCACCTCCAGTTTGTGTCCTTTCGATCAACGTCTTCGGACGTTCGATGTACACTCGATCACAGTGGCAAAGCCCTCACTTCCTCCAAATTCGCACCTCAAGTGGCCGATCCACCCTGTTTGCGGGAAAACTTACGAGCAGGTCCAGACCAGCGCCGCGTCGGACCGCCCAGCCCTCATGCCGACCGTCCGCCAGAGAAGGGTCTTCCAGTCGGGCAAGGCTCTTGCCGTCGACACGCACGGCGACCGCTTCGAGGCCGGGGAACCGCAGTACCACGCCGCGAGCCGGAGTCGGTTCACCCCGCTCGTCCATCGGGGGCTCGAGGGTCAGTCGTACCGTGTCGGTCCAGACGACGCCCAGGGTCGTGCGGCCCAATTGGGTCCCTCCGTCCACCGGATACCAGAAGGTGTAGCGGCTGGTGCCGCGCCCTGGGTAGCACGTGAACGTGATCGGATCCCAACGTCTCTCGGCCGCGTACGCCGTCCTGGCCACCTGCGGCACGATCGCCCCGGCCCGCACGAAGATCGGGCAGCGTCCGAGATCGGCTTTGTAGCTCAGCTCGCGCGGGCCCGAGAATCGCAGCCCCGACCAGAGGTCGTACCATTCGCCTTCCGGCAAATACACGGACCGGATGGCCAAGCCGTTCCCCGCCTTCGAAGGCTCGAGCACGGGGGCCACGAGCAGGTCGCGGCCGAGAAGGAACTCGCTATCCTCCACCCGGGCCCGGGGATCCTCCGGGTAGTAGAGAGCCAGCGGCCGCCAGATGGGCATCCCCCGCTTGTGCGCCTCAACCATCAGATTGAAGAAGAACGGGAGCAACTGCATCCTGAGACCGGCAAAACTCCGGTAGACGCGCACCGCATTCTCGCCGTACTTCCACGGCGGTGCCGACAGGAGCGTCCCTCGCAGCAGCGCCAACGGGCACAGCGCTACCAATTGCAGAGACCGGATGTAGAGTTCCTCCGGCCGATCACCCGCCGCGGCGGGTCCGATGGCTGCCCAGTACGGAAATCCCGAGAGACTCAAACCGAGTCCCCTTCTGACAACGCGGCTCAGCCAGGTCCACGCGCCCGATCCGGAAGAGAGTTCCGCCGCGGCGAACCGCTGAGCCCCGACGAAACCACCGTCCAGCAACAACAGGGCCCCGGGTGACCGATGGGCCACGGCACGGGCGTAGAGCAGAGGGAAAAGATTGTGCGCTTCTCGACCCGTTCGCCCATCATCGAACCGGCGGAGGTCGGTCACCAACGTCGGGAAACTCGCTCCTCGCAGCTCCGCCAGGCTCGCCGACGGAGGCGGATCGACGAACTCGCGCCACCACCAATCGACGGCCGACGAGTCCGCGAAATCCACCAAACACCCAAACTGGCCGGAACTCACCTCCAGGATCGGCACCGAGCCGTCCACGTTCCGCACGAAGTAGTGCCGTTCCAACCCCTCCTCAAACCTGGGACTCGAGGTGGACACCAGCGGCACCACTGAGTTCCCGATCTGCACTGACAAACCCTCGGTCCCATCGGCCAGTGCCCTCCAGTCGGACGGAGCCGCACCGGGACTGAGCGAGTCCCCCGCCACACCGTTCAGGATCAGCGCATCCAGCGGCAGACCCCGACGGCGAAACTCTTCGACCAGCGCCACCAATTCGTCCCGCCTCCCGGGCTCGACAGCCAGGATGATCCCCAGGGCCGACGGGGACAGAAGCGGTGGCGGGCCCGTGAGCAGGGTGAAACGGGAGACCACTTTCTCCGGGGAGGATGCGTGGATGAAGAAATAGTCGAGTCCACCTGCGCCCCGGTGGTGGAAGCGAAGCGAGCGGGCGTCCAGGTCGCCCAGGTCGAACCAGCTCCGGTGCAGGCTGTGCAGGAACAGCCCGTAGCTTCGACTGCTCAGGACGAATGGAGCCAGCGCTTCCCGCCCCTTCTGGCCGTCGATCCAGACCTCCTCCGTCCGACCACGTCGATTGAGGGGGCCGTCCACCGCGCCCAGACCGTACAGCAACTCACCCCTTTCCAGCTCGAAAGCGGCCCCCGAGGCATCGTCGGAGTACCAGAGCGCACCCCCCGTCGGCTCGGCCGCCAGCAGTTCTCCCTCCACGCCGTGGAAGGACAGCCGCAGGGGAGCTCTCTCCACGCGCAGACGCAATTCACCTGTGATCAGGGTGACCTCCCCTGGGCGTTCGATGATTTCGTACTCCGGCTGTTTCCAGTAGCGGGGAGCGAGCACCGGCGACTCGTCGCTGCCCAGTTGCGCCCCCAAACGAATGCGAAATACCCCCTCAGCGTACACGTCCACACGCAAAAGAAGCGTATCGCCCGCCGTGGTGAGACAACGAGCCTCGAACCCCCGGCCGGTGTCCACGTAAGTGAGCAGCTCCACCGGCCGCCGGGTGGCGCCCGTGGCGCAGGCCGAGCTGTGGATCACCGGCACTACCAGTGCGGCCGCAACCGTCCACTCGGCCGCCTTTCTCAGCACGGGCTTCGCCACGCGCGCCACCTCAGTTCTCACAACTTCCACCAAACCCAGTGCTGCTTCGAAGCCCTGGACTGTTCCCACCACTGCGCCCATCAGGTCCGGTGCTCACCACTTCCCTGTCAACGTGCCGTGCCCCCAGGCACGAGATTCTCAGGCCGTGGTGCTCACGCCCGTTCCGCCATCGCATCGCCGCCGGAACGCCGGACGAACCGTTCGAGCCACAGCCCCGGGACATCGATCATCCGAGTCCGCCCGAACCACCACGCTTGGGGCGAACCGTCCCGCCCCTGGGTCGCCCACCTCAGCGGCTTCCCATTCCCGGCGAACTGTCGGGCTCCGACCGTCCGGCCGGGGGCGTTACACAGCCCGGGCTTTGGTCTTCCGCAAGCCCGGGCCTCCCGACCCACGGCGTGCTCAGAAGCTCACCCGCAGCGTTTTGATCTCGAAGGGCTGAAGCGGCACGATGACTTCATTCCCGGAAACCTCGTAGCTCCGTTGCGGCACGTACTTGTCCCACTCCATCAGATCGGTTTCGGTGACGCCAGCGGGCGGCTGCACGAACCGGATGGTGGCCTGGGTGCTGCGACCCGCAGTTTCGACCAGCCGGACGATCACCTGATTGTCGTCCTCCGCTCGCTTGATCGCCCCGATGACGGCATCCTGCGGGCTCGCTTCAACCACGCTGAGTTCGGAATCTAGATCGCCGTAGTGGGCCTCCGTGAGGTTCGTCAGCAGGGCGTAGTTGAACGACAGCCCGCGGCGCACGGCATCCCCGTCGCGCCAATCCCCGGCGTGCGGCACCAGCGCGTACCGAACATGGTGAATGCCCACGATGGGGTGGTCGGACTGATCCGCCCAGGACTCCGGGGTGCGCGGGTATCCCCGGCGCGGACCGCGAAGCACGCTGATCCGCATCGTGTCGCCGGCCACCGAATGGCCGTACTTGCAGTCGTTCAGAAGGGTGACGCCGAATTTGCCGCTCCGGTCCGTCAGGTCGACCCACCGCAGCGCGGCCACCTCGAACTTCAACTGGTCAGCGGGCTCCCACGCGCGCGGCGGGAATTGCATCTTCGTCTGCACCGGATTCTTGATCACGTGCGTGAATCGCTGAATGACGGCGTAGGGAATCTCGTACGTGGCAAAGTCGTTCTTCGCGGCCACCGGAAAGGCTACCTTGAGGAACTTGTAGTGCTCGTGCCAATCGCCGCGGAATTCGAAATCCACCCGGTCCATTCCGGCGTACAGGATCACATCCTGCCAGAATCGGCTCTTCCCGTACGTGTGAGCCACCCGTACGCGGGCCCGCACGGGGCCTCGCTCGAGAACCACCACGCTGTCGGGCTTCTCCAAGACCGTGCGTGCCCCAAGGTAGATGTTCCACGCCGGTTCGCCACCGGGGGCATTCGGGGGACGATCCTCGTAGATCTCCAGGACGTTGGCCAGAGCTTTGCGCGCCAGCACGTTCTTCTTGAGCCGCTTGTCGTACACCGACTTGAGATAGCCCGTCTTCTCGTCCACCTCCACCCGGAGGTACCGGTTCTCGAGCCGGAGACCCTTGACCCGCAGATCCGTCTTGGCCGGGCCCGGTTCAGTCCCCCGCTTCAGGAAGTAGGTTCGGTAGCCCATAGCCGGTACCGACTCGGCGATGAAAACGAGGTGGCGACCATCTTCGTCTTCCACGATCTGGCTCGGCACTTCCGTTCCGTCGGCCCGGAGAACCTTGGCTGCCTCGCCGCCGAGCTCCGCGAGGTCCAGTTTAACCACCTCGGTGCGCGGCCAGGAGAGCGTATTGAACACCACGAGAGCTTCCTGCGCGGGACCCCGCGTATCGATCCGACCACAGATGGTACCCAGCGCCTTCTTCAGCAGCTCACCGCCTTCCCGCTTGATGTCGGCGTAATCCGTGGCGGCGTCCAGGTACACGTAGCGCACCGAGGAACCGTCGATGTTGTCGTGAACCTGGCCGAACAGGAGTTTCTGCCACAGCTCCTGGAGCTCATCTGCCGGGTACTGAGCGCCCAGGTAGCTCGCCAGCACCGAGAGCTTCTCAACGTTCAGCAGAAGCTCCTCACAGCGCCGGTTGTCGCGCTTCACCTGCGAGTCCGTGGTCAGCGTGCCGCGGTGGGTCTTCACGTACAGCTCGTCCCGCATCACAGGGAACTCGTGGCCCCGGGAGAGCTCTTTGAGGTGGTCGAAGTACCCGACCGCCTTGGAGAAGATGATCTCGGGAAAGTCCTCTCGCTTGGCCAGCTCGTGCGCCCGCTGCAGCATGTCGGGCAAAGGTCCGCCGCCGTGGTCGCCTCGGCCGTAGACCACGAGCAGATCCTCAATCCCGTGCTTCCGGCGGAGCGTCTCGAGATCCTCCAGAATGTCCTTCGCGCGGATCCGCTCGCCGTAGCCGCCCACGGTGTGGTAAGCGAGCACGCGAGAGCCGTCCGGGGCTTCCCACCAGAACACGTGGTAGGGGAAGGGAATCGGCGGGTTGTTGCGTTCGATTTGCCACTTCAGTTTGTGGGTCAGGAAGTACTCGATGCCGACCTTCCGATAGATTTGCGGCATATTCCAGTTGAACCCGAACACGTCGGGCAGCCAGCCGACGCGGACGTCCACGCCGAAACGATCCTTGAAGTAGCGTTTGGCGTACAGGTGCTGACGGACCAGCGATTCGCCGCAGGGGATGTTGGTGTTGTGTTCGTCCCACGCTCCGCCGATCACCTCCCACTGACCCGATCGGATCTTCTCGGCGATCCGTGCGAAATCCTTCGGGTAGTAGAGCTCCATCCAGCGGTACACCTGCGCCGAGCTCTGCGCGAAGACGAAGTCGGGATACTGGTCCATCAGGTTTAGGACGTTCCGGAACGTCAGTGGACAGACCTCGTGGATCGTTTCGCTGCGCGGCCAGAGCCACGAGAGATCGATGTGAGCGTGGCCCACTAGCCAGGCCCGTCCACGCCTAGCATCCTGAGCCTGAGCCGCGAATGCAAGGACGCAGAGGGCCGTCACCAATGCGGCTGTGTACGACTTCATGGGTCCTCCTCGCTGTTTGTCGTCCAACTCCCGGTTCTCACGAGATTCAGCGGCCCGCGATCTCGTAGCTGACGAGCTCGATCCCCTCTCCGGGCTGATCGTAATTCTCCGTCTGCAGCAACCCCACCCCCGGCGCAAAGTAGAACCGCGGAGACGGCGACGGTCCGCGGATCTCGTAGACCAGTGCCCGTGGGAATGTCCCCGCTGGCACCGTGACGGTGGCCAAATGGACCGCTACCTGGACTTCGGCTTGAGTTTCCTGGGAAACGTACGTGTAGATTTCTCCGTCGGAGACGGGGTACTTGAAGAACAAGTCGTCGAAGAACCTGCCCAGACTCTCGTCGTAGCTACCGACAAAAAGCCCGTCGTCACGATTGCGGTAGTAGCTATCGTCGGAAACGAAGTAGATCTCTCCGCCGATCTCGCGCGTGCCAGTGATCTCCACAGATAGGAACTTGACAGAAGCTTGCGCCCGCCCCAACGCCCCCAGAACCGGGGCTCTGTAGGTCCAGCGGTTCCCAATTGCGAGAGGCATCAAGCTGTCGGGCTGGCTTTCCGGGGTGGTCACTCCTTTACGGCGGGTGCAACCGAGGCCAATTGCGACAAGGCCCAACAGGACGAGTCCGACAATCCTACGCGCTTCCATCTCGCTCCCCTCCCACACTGATCCAAACCCAACGAACCGCGCAGAGAGGAAAACCTCTCTCAGGCCTGCTTTTTCTTGCCGAACAACTCCTCGAGTTTGCGCCTGGCTTCCGCGGCCCGATCTTCCGGAGGCCGCGCAGCTTCCGCAGAGGCGGGTTCGAAGAAATCACAGAAATTGGCCATCTCTTTGTCCCTGACCAGCTCGGCCTGGGGCTCGCGGCATTCATTAGGTGCCAGCGGATCGTAGAACCGGCAGTTCCTGCAGCAGTGGAGATAGGAGCTACACTTCTCACAGACCGCACTCCTGGCCAGCGGTGGGTCAAACTGAATCGTGGTTCCGCAGTGGTAGCACGTGACCGCTGCCTGAGGCATGGAGTGACCTCCACTTCGGTCGACACTCTCCCATTTGGCTAAACACAAGGTACACCCTGCGAAGAGAAGATGCAAGTGGGGCGAAGAATTCAAACAAAGCGCTCACCGTACGGACGCACGGAGTGAACACCTTCGGCCCTCACCCGGCCCGCTTCTTGAGCGGATGGAAGTAGTCGCGCACGAGGCCGAAACTGCGCTTGTGCTTGCGATCGCGTGTCACCAGGCCTTTCAGGTTCACGTACGACCATTCCTCGGGATGCCCACGACCCACCCGGTGCGGATCCGCGAAATCCGCGTACACCCAGACGAGTCCTCCGGCCACGTATCCACGCCGCGCAGAGTCGAAGATCTGATCCAGGTGTGTTCGAAGAAACTTGATCTGGTAATCCTCGCTGTAGTCTTTCCCGGCATCCGGCGGGTTGGGATTCCGCTTGCCGAACACGGCCCCCGCGCCGAACTCGCTGACCAGGATGGGCTTGTCCGGGAACAGCGTATGAAGCGAATCGAGCACCTTGCCCACGTCATGGATGGTGCCGTAGTACCAGCCGTAGTACTCGTTGATTGCGATCACGTCGACGTAGGGGAAACAGTAGTCGGGGGCACGCCGATGGTGATCTGAGGCGAAGGTGACCAGCCGGGTGGAATCCAGGGAGCGAACGAAGTCGCAGGCGTGCCTCACATACCAAGCCGCCTCCTCAGTCCCGGACCTGAATTCGTTGCCCACGGACCAAATCACCACGGACGGGTGATGCCGGTGCTGCTGAATCATCTCGGCCAGTTGGCCCTTCCCCCAGACCTCGAACACGAGCGAATCGCCCAGCACCTGAGGGGAGGTCTTCCAGGCCGGGATCTCGCTCCACACGAGCAGGCCGAGCTCATCGCACAGATCGTACACCAGCGGAGCCTGGGGGTAGTGAGCCAGTCGCAAGAAGTTACAGCCGAGCTGTTTGATCTCCCGCAAGTCGCGGCGGGTCCGTTCCGCCGGGAGGGCTGACCCGTAGCCCGGGTAGTCCTCGTGCCGCGAGATACCACGGATGACGATGGGCTCCCCGTTCAGCAGCAATCGAGACCCGTCGGCGCGGAATTCACGGAACCCAACTCTCACCTCTCTTCGATGGGACACGCCTCCCGCGGTATCAAGTTTCAGGGACAGGCGGTACAGATGGGGTGTGTCGGGTGACCAGGCTTGGATACCCGAGAGACGGGTTCGCATGATCTGCTGCGTTTCGCCGCTCCGCAGATCGAAGGAAACGGA
>CAYXFI010000022.1:0-20569 GCA_964464205.1 uncultured Cytophagia bacterium | reverse complement strand
GGCATCGGACCGCTTACGCGGGAACCGCGGACAGGGCCCAAGTCATCTCCGATGTCACCATTTGCCCCCAACCGTGCGGTTCCCCGCAGCATCTGCCGCTTCTTCCGCGAGTGGGGAAGAAATTTCCCACCGAGGCCCTTCCACCGAACATCGTGACAGCCGGAGCCGCGAGTAGCAAGCGTAACTCACAGTTTTCTGAAGGCTTAGAAAATCAATGGCAGGGTCCACTGGCACGCGCCTTGCGTAGGTGGGCGCGGGTTCTCCGCCGCTCGTCGCCACCCCCATTTGGCTGGTGTCAAAAGGGCCGATAATCATCGATGTGGGATGTGCAAGCTCAAGAGAGCCGCAGGCGAAGAAACCAAGAGGGACCACATCATGGCGAACACAAACTGGTACACCAGCTCCCAGGTCACGAGAGAGCTGGCCATTAGCCTGCGCCAATTGTACTACTGGGAGCTCAAGGGAATCGTGAAACCCAAAGTCGTCACGATGGGTGCGCGGGAGTTCAAGCGCTACTCCGAACAGGATCTGCAGAGACTGCGCAGGATCAAGCAGCTTCTCGACGAAGGGTACACGCTGGCCGCCGCAGTCCGCAAGGTGCTCGAGAGCGAGTCCAGCAATTAGGCGAGGCAGGGCTTCGCACCACGCGCTGACGTTCCCTGCGGGCGGCTGCCGTGCATTGCCTCCTTTCCGCCCCAGACAAGGAACGGCGTCAGAAGCGGGAAGCTTACATCGGGAGGGGGTGCAGAGCATCACCCTGCTCTCCCAACGGAGCCCGAGAACGCTCCGCGATCCTGAGACCGGAACGCCACAGTCCAGACCGAACGCACAAACACGGGCGAAATGATGCTGGATCTGTTCTTTGCTTTTGTGCTCGGGGCCGTGGTCGGAAGCTTTCTTAACGTCTGCATCCACCGCATCCCCCGGGGACAATCCCTGGTGAGACCTGGTTCCGCATGTCCGCGCTGCGGTGCCTCGATTGCCCCGTGGGACAATGTGCCCCTGTTGAGCTACATCCTCCTGAGGGGTAAATGTCGACATTGCGGTGAACCGATCTCTCCCCGGTACCCGTTGGTGGAGCTGACCACTGGCTTGCTCTTCCTCACCGCGTATTTGAGTCACGGGTCTACTTTGCAGGCGGTCCGAATCGCGGCTCTCGGGTGCGTGCTCATTGTGTCCATTTTCATCGATTTGGACCACCAGATCATCCCCGACGTCGTGACGCTCCCGGCGTTGGGGCTCGGCGTGTTCACCGGTTTCCTGGGAGGACTCGGTCCGGGCCTGCAATCCATCCTGGGCGCGGCGGCGGGAGGTGTGGCGGTACTGCTCATCGCGCTTTTCGGCAGCGCCCTGTTCGGTCAGGAAAGCATGGGCGGCGGCGACCTCAAGCTGGCGGCCGTGATCGGCTCGTACACCGGTTGGGCCTCGGTCTTGGGCGTTCTGTTCCTTTCGTTCTTTCTCGCTCTCCCGGTAGTGGTGGTCGGGATGCTAGGCCGCAGGATCACACCAGCTTCGAAGATTCCCTTCGGCCCCTTCATCGCCATCGCCACGTTCGTCATTCTCTTCTGGGGCCAGGACCTGTGGAACTGGTACTGGACCGCGGCGGGCTAGGGCGTTTCCGGGCAACCGCACCAGCGGCTGGAATCCACCGCGTCCCCTACACTAGCACGCAAACAACGGCGACGGACCGATGCCGCCATTCACGACCCCTCCCGCCGGATAAGACGATCGACCGGTGAGGACGGGACAAGTGGCCGCGGTCCCTGGAGCTCGGTCCCGCACCACGCCGGGGAAACAACGAGCCCGCCTCGTTCAGCGAACGGATCGCGCGCCGCGGAAGAACGACTGGCTGAGGGGCAGCATGGATCGGCGACCACTAGCGCTTGGCTGGCTGTCCTATTCGGCGACTTCTCGCCCGGCGCCCCACTAGTCCAGGCGGAAGGGCGCTCGGGTCAGCATCGGCGCGAGAACGGAGCTGCAACAATGGAAAACACCTCAGCGCTGTCACACACGGTCTCGGCGGGACAACTCGCGTTGGCCGACGCTCAGCAGTCCCCCACGAACCCGGATCAGGACGTGGAGATCCTGTCCTGGCTGGCAGAGGCTCTCCGCGGTCTCGTGCGGACCGATCTGTGCATCGCGTACGTGGCCGAAGGCAACGACACGGTACACATTGTTTCCGCCCGAGCTCTCGCCCGGGACGATGTACGACGCCTGCTCGGATTGCTGTCTACTGCAACCGATCGGCACGGGGATGGGCAACCGTGGCAGAAAGTCCTCCTGAATGGGCGGGTTCTGCAGGACCTACCCACCGAAGCCCAGCCCGGGCTGCGCAGGATCACTCCCCTCCCGCTGGCGATCTCCGGCCGCCAGATCGGCGCAATGGCCATCGGTACGTGGGACGAGCTCTTGGGCCCGCGCAGCCTCACGGCGCTCAAGCGGATCGCCACGGAGGTCGGCACAGCCCTCCAGGCCCTGTGGCATACGGTTGCCCGTGAGCGGGACAAACTCGACGCCATCCTGCAAAACCTGATCGACGGCATCCTGCTGATCGGACAGGACGGAACCGTTCGCGCCGCGAATCTCACCGCTCGCAAACTGGTTCCGCTCCGCAAACAGGCCTCGCGCTGGGAACTCCGGGACGATCCGAGTGCTCCGCCTCTCCGGCAGTATCTCGAGGAAGCGCAGCAGGGGCACCAGTTCGAATTCAATCGCATCTGGCGCTCGGAGGCGTCGCCGAGGCGAGTCCTGGGGGTGAAGGGCAGACGCATCCGGGACGCAGAGAATCGCGACTGGGGCTGGCTGGTTCAGGTGCGGGACATCACGCAGAGCTGGTACGCCGAGCGTTTCCGAAACGATGTGCTGAGCATCGCGTCGCACGAAATTCACACCCCCCTCACTTCCATGAATGACGCGGTTTCACTCCTGCTCGAGGGGGGTCTCGGCGAGCTGAGCGACAAGCAGCGTCATTTGCTTGAATTGCTTCGCGACGACATCACACGCGTCGCACGACTGGTCGACCGCCTTCTGGACGTGGGCCGCTACGAGTCCCCCGCGTACCCCGTGGAACGCAGACACCACCTCGACGTGGCGCGCACGCTGCAGAACGCCGTGGACAACATCCAGTACCGCGCAGCGAGAAAGAGCCTCTCGCTGATCACCGTGATTCCAGAGACACTGCCCAGGGTAAAGGGCGACCGCGACCGCCTCCTGCAGGTCGTGCAGAATTTGTTAGATAATGCCATGAAATTCACGCCGGTGGGCGGAGCGATCGAGGTAGGGGCAAAGCGCGAATCGGGAGAGATTCTCGTCTGGGTCAGGGACACCGGTATCGGTATTCCTGAGGAGTACCAGGAGTGGATCTTCGAGAAATTCGCGAAGCTCCGCCCGGGCGATGAAGACGCGGACGAAGAGGAAGAGCGCACAGACGGACACGGGCTTGGGCTCAGTATTGCGCGCGCCATTGTGGAATCCTGGGGAGGGCGCATCTGGGTGGAAAGCAAACCCGGTGAGGGGAGCGTGTTCCGGTTCACCATCCCCCTCGTCGAGGCGGGCAAATCCACGGCCGAAGGCGTCGCCGACAGCGATGAGCTGATCGGCGGGCGTCGGACGTCTGAGTAGGCAGGGCGAAGCGCCAGCAGTCAAGGCAAGTGGCGACGGGCAGCGCTGATGACAGCGGCCCGGCGCGCACGAGCGGACTCCAGGCTGAGTGGGCGGGGAGCGGCATTCGTCCGGTTTGAACCGAAACATCAAATTCACCGCCCCGAGCGGGAGTCTGCGGCTCCAGCGGCACTCCACCGGGAAGGAATAGCGAGTCGCGAGTCATGGCCAAGCGGATTTTGATCATCGAGGACTACCCTCACATTGTCGAGGTGCTGAAGATGCGTCTTGAGGCCGCGGGCTACGAAGTGCTGGTTGCCTACGACGGCTACAAGGGTCTGCAGATGGCGCAGCGCGAACGCCCGGATCTCATCATCCTCGACATCATGCTGCCCAAGATGGACGGCTACAAAGTGTGCCGCTTCCTGAAGTTCGACGAGCGGTACCGCTCGATCCCGATTTTCGTCCTCACTTCTCGCACTGCCAAGACGGACCAGGAGCTGAGCCTGCGCGTGGGCGCCGATGAATACTTCGCCAAGCCGTACAATCCGACCACTCTAATGGCCAAGGTTCGGGAGTACCTTGAGAACGGTCGTGCATCTCGGCAACCGAATGTCGCCGATCGGGACAAGAATGGAGACACATCATCGAGGTGAGCAACATGTCTGCAATCCAGACGGCAGAGAGACTAAGCCGCGTCGTCCAGCGCATTCGCAGCCTTCCTACCCTGCCCAGCGTGTACCACAGGGTGCAGGAGGCCATGCGGAATCCCGACACGACGGCGGGTGATCTGGCCAAGATCATCGAGTCGGATCAGGCCATTGCTTCCAAGGTGCTGCGGCTGGTGAACTCCAGCTATTTCGGCTTCAGCACCAAGATCACCTCGCTGCGACAAGCCGTCGTGATGCTCGGTTTCAACGCCGTGCGCAACGCACTGCTAGCCATCTCGGTGGTCAACGCCTTCGGGAAAGGGAACGAAGACTTCGATCGCACGGAATTCTGGAAGCATGCCCTCGCGGTGGCAGCCACGGCCCGGGCGCTGAGCGTCCACCTGCGACTCGGCCTGCAGGAAGACGCCTACGCCGCAGGGATCCTCCACGACATCGGCAAGATCGTACTCGATCAGTTCCTCCACGCGGAGTTCATGCAGTGCCTGCGACTAAGTCAAATGGAGGAAATATCGTTCTTCGACGCTGAGCGAAAGGTGCTCGGGGTGACCCACTGCGACGTGGGCGAATACCTGGGCGAGAAATGGAGTCTCCCCTCGAAGCTCATCGAGGGCATCGCGCTCCATCACCGGCCCCGCATCATTCGTAGCGAGCCCAAGCTGGTGGCGCTGGTGAACATTTCCGACAGCCTCGTGCGGCAGCTGGCTCTGGGCCACAGCGGCAACTACGGCCCAACCGACTTCTTCGAGCCGGCCATCGAGGAATTGCAGATCACGGAGGATCAGGTGCTCGCGTTGATCCCGAGGCTACGCGCCGAGTTCGACGCGCACCCGGAGATGTTCGAGATCTTCGAATGAAGCTGTGAGCGACTACGTACTCAAAACCTCTTCACAGAAGCTCCTCGACGCACTGATGAGCCAGGGGCTGCTGAGCCAGAAGCAGGCGGAGCACGTGCTCTCCGAACAGCGTGCGTCCGGGGAGCCTCTCCACAAGGTACTGGACCGACTCGGCTACGTGCCACAGGAGCGGGTGCTTCGAACCGTGGCCGAGATCATGGAGGTACCCTTCGTTCAGCTCTCCGAGTACTCGGTCGATCCCGAGGCGCTGCAGGTCCTCACCCCCGAGCTGGCCCACGAGCTCAAAGTACTGCCCCTCTTCCGCATCGGCGACGTGCTCACCGTGGCCATGGTCGACCCCGGAGACATCACCGTGATCGACCGAATCCACGCCCACACCGGATTGGAGGTAGAGCCGGCCATCGCCACGGAGGAGGAAATCGTCAGCGCCATCGAGTACTACTACGGCGTGCCGAAAACGCTGGATACCTCGCTCGACCAGGTTCTGCAAGAGATCGTCCAGGAAGAGCCCGAGGAGCAGCGGTCGGCCACGGAAGAGCTGAAGGCCAAGGCCGAAGAAGCCCCGGTCATCAAGCTGGTGAACCTGATCATTGCCCAGGCCATCCGCGACCGCGCCAGCGACATCCACATCGAGCCGGAGGAACGCCACCTCCGTGTGCGCTACCGCATCGACGGGATTTTGCACGAGGCCTTCCAGCCGCCCAAGCACCTCCAGGCCGCCATCACCTCACGGATCAAGATCCTGGCTCAGATGGACATTGCCGAGACGCGGGTCCCACAGGACGGGCGCTTCCAGGTCCGGTTGGACAATCGGGAAGTGGATATCCGCGTCTCCACGTTGCCCACCGTGTACGGCGAGAACATCGTGATGCGAATCCTGGATAAGACGAACCTCTTCCTGGGGCTGGAAGATTTGGGGTTGTTGCCCGACACGCTCGAGAAGGTCAAGCAGATGCTGGCCAGTGCGTACGGCATCATCCTGGTCACAGGGCCGACGGGCAGCGGCAAGACCACCACGCTGTATTCGGCGCTGCAGTCCATCAACTCGATCGAGAAGAACATCATCACCATCGAGGACCCGGTCGAGTACCGGCTCCCGCTGGTGCGCCAGGCGCAGGTGAACACGAAAACCGGGATGACGTTCGCAGCGGGCCTCCGATCCATTTTGCGGCAGGATCCGGACGTTGTGATGGTGGGAGAGATCCGCGATTCGGAAACGGCGGAGATCGCCGTGCAGGCAGCGCTCACGGGGCACCTGGTCCTTTCCACGCTCCACACCAACGATGCGCCCGGGGCCATCACCCGGCTCACGGAGATGGGCGTCGAGCCCTTCCTCACCGCCTCTGCCACGATCGGCGTCATCGCTCAGCGCCTGGTCCGCAAGATCTGTCCTCACTGCCGGGTGAGCTACGAACCAAGTCCCACCTTGCTCAAAGGGCTGGGTCTCAAACCGCCGGACAAGGCCATCAAGTTCTACCGCGGCGAGGGTTGTCATCACTGCAAGAAGACGGGCTACAAGGGCCGCATCGGCATCCACGAAGTGATGGTGATGAACGACGAGCTCCGCGACCTCGTACTCACCCGAGCCTCCGGAGACGTGCTGCGCAAAGCCGCCATCCGGAACGGGATGCGCACGCTGCGCCAGGACGGCCTGATCAAAGCGGCGCGTGGCATCACCACCGTGGAAGAAGTGGTGCGCGTCACCAATCTGGAGTAATTGGCCAGCCTGCCGATAACGCAAATGGACTGGCAGGCGACGGTGAACACTTCGGAACAGAGAACGGGAGAGTCGAACCATGGCCAGAATTCTCGTCGTCGAAGATCATCCCGAAACCCAATTGGCCCTGAGCATCCGGCTCCGCAGCGCTGGCCACGAGGTAGTGACCGCCGACGACGGAGACACCGGCTTGCGATTGGCCAGACAACTGAAACCGGATCTCATCGTGCTCGACGTGATGCTCCCCAAGCTGGACGGTTTCCACGTCTGCCGTCTGCTGAAATACGACGACCGCTACGCCGACATCCCCGTGATAATGCTCACGGGCAAGGCCACTCCCAAAGATCGCGACTTGGGCCTCAGCGTCGGCGCCGACGTGTACCTGACCAAACCGATCGATCATCGGAAGTTGCTGGCCGTCATCGACGGGTTGCTCAAAGCAAGGCAGCCTGCCACGGCCCAGGCGGACAACTGATGGCAAACGCGGCGGGGCGCCGCCTCTCTTGCGCGGCGTTCACCGTGCCGCCATTTCGTCTGCGCGCTGCGGAATTTGAACGAGAAACACGGAAGTCAGTCCACCGGGAGGAACTACCTTGGCCAAGAAGAACGTACTGCTCGGCGACTTCCTCGTAGACCAGGGGCTGATCACCGAGGAGCAGCTCAAGAAAGCTCTCAAGTACCAGCAGAAAGCCGGCAAGCTTCTCGGCAGATCCCTCATCGAGCTGGGTTTCATCGGTGAAGAGGAGCTGATCAAAGCTCTGAGCGAGCAGCTCGGGGTGCAGTACGTTTCGTTGAAGAACTACCGGATCGACCCCGAGGTGGTGAAGCTCGTCCCCGAGGAGCTGGCCCGTAACTACCGCCTCATCCCCCTCTTCGCGATCGACAAAACCCTGACGGTGGCGATGGCCAATCCTCTGGACGTGGTGGCCATCGACGCCCTCAGTCGGGCCACGGGCATGAAGGTGGAGCCCGTGGTGTGCTCCGAGGAAGAGATCGCGGAAGCGATTGAACACTACTACGGCGCCGATCGGCTCCGCTCGGCCCTACGAGATCTGAACCTGGGCGCCGAAGACGAGGACGAAAACGAGCACGTGGACGAACAGGCCCTCCGTCGAGAGGCGGAAGAGGGGCCGATCATCAAACTCGCCAATCTCATTCTGGAGCAAGCCGTGCAGGACGGGGCCAGTGACATCCACGTGGAGCCCATGGAGAACCGTGTTCGCGTGCGCTACCGAATCGACGGCGTGCTCCAGGAAGTGCACAGCGCTCCCAAGTCCGTGCAACTGGCATTGACCTCGCGACTGAAGATCCTGGCCGATCTCAACATCGCCGAACGACGCGTGCCCCAGGATGGACGCTTCCGCCTGAGACTCTACAACCGTGAGGTGGACTTTCGCGTGTCCACCCTGCCGACGGCCTTCGGCGAAAAAGTAGTGCTGCGGATCCTCGATAAGAAGAAAACCATTCGGCTGCACGAGCTCGGACTGGACGAGAAGGAGCTGGCCATTTTTCGCGGGCTGCTCAAACGTCCGCACGGAATGATCCTGGTCACCGGCCCGACGGGCAGTGGTAAAACCACGACTTTGTACGCCGCGCTGATGGAGTTGGACCGCGACACGAAAAACATCGTCACGCTGGAGGACCCGATCGAGTATCAGCTGGAAGGCGTGAGCCAATCCCAAGTGAATCCCAAGATCGGGCTCACCTTCGCCTCCGGCCTGCGCAGCATACTGCGTCAGGATCCGGACATTATCATGGTGGGAGAGATCCGCGACCTGGAAACGGCGGAGATCAGCGTCCAGGCCGCGCTCACCGGTCACCTGCTGCTCTCCACACTTCACACCAACGACGCGGCGGGCGCGGTGACACGACTGATCGACATGGGCGTGGAACCCTATCTGATCGCTTCCTCCGTGGAAGGGGTGCTCGCTCAAAGGCTTCTGAGAAAGGTGTGTCCCAACTGCGTGGAGCACTACGAACCGCCGCGGGAGCTCCTGGAATCCCTCGGTCTCACCGGCTCCGAGGACGCCCAGTTCGTCCGGGGCAAAGGCTGCCGAGCCTGCCGGAATCTCGGCTACAAGGGACGCACGGCAATCTACGAGATCCTCGTCGTGGACGACGACATCCGTAGCCTGATCTTAAGAAGGGCCCCTTCCACCGAGATTCGCAACCTGGCCGTGCGCAAAGGAATGCGTACTCTGCGCCAGGCGGGTATTCGCAAGGCTCTCGAAGGGATCACCTCACTGGAGGAGGTCTTCAGGGTCACCCAACTGGACTGACCACAAGTTTCCGAGCATGGCGCGACCGGAAGTGAAGGACGCGGGACTGGAGGGACGTCGATTCTGGGTCATGTGGCAACAAATGATCGCCCCGTGATCGTGCCCGGGCGAGCGGGGATTCGCGGCCAAATCCTGGTGGTGGACGACGAAGCTGATTTCACCGCAGTAGCCGCGGAGGTGCTGAGCGCCCGCGGGTGGGATGTAGTGCGCGCTCAGTCCGGTCTGGAGGCCCTCCAACTCGCCTCCATCCACTCCTTCGACGCGGTCCTGCTCGATCTGCGAATGCCTCTCGTCGATGGGCAGGAGGTCCTCAAGCGCCTGAAACGCCTGGATCCTTCTCTGCCCGTCATCGTGATCACTGGTGCGGGAGACACACCCACCGCCGTGGCCTGCATGCGCGAGGGGGCTTTCGACTACTTCGAAAAGCCCATCGACTGGGACAAACTCCACGTCTGCCTCGAGAATGCCTGCACAGTGCGCAGTCTGCAGGAGGAAGTCCGGGAACTGCGCCGAAGCCTCCGCGCCCAGTACGGGTTCGACAGCATCATCGGGCAGTCCAAGAAGATGCGCGAAGTCTTCGACGCCATCCAGCGCGTTGCGGAAACCGACGTCACGGTTCTGCTGGAGGGGGAAAGCGGGACCGGGAAAGAGCTTGTGGCGCGGGCCATTCACTTCAACTCCCCGCGCCGGGGCAAGCCCTTTGTGGCGGTGAACTGCGCCGCGATTCCCGAGACTTTGCTGGAGAGCGAGTTGTTCGGCCACGAAAGGGGCTCGTTCACGGGAGCCGTCGGCCGCCGCATCGGCCGTTTCGAGCAAGCCGACGGGGGCACGCTGTTTCTGGACGAGATCGGCGAAATGTCGCCCGCCACCCAGGTGAAGATTCTGCGGGTGCTACAAGAGCGCCGATTCGAACGGGTTGGCGGCAACCGATCCATCGAGGTGAACGTCCGGATCATCTCGGCCACCAACAAAGATCTACTCGAGGAAGTGAAACGGGGGCGATTCCGGGAGGACCTGTACTACCGCATCTGCGTGTACCCCATCCACCTACCCCCTCTCCGCGAACGGACGGAAGACATCCCCGCCCTTGTGGGACACTTTATCGAGAAATTCAACCGCAAGCTGCCGCGCCGGCGCCAGGTTCGCGCTGTGACCTCAGAAACGCTGGAACACCTGCTCCGGTACCCGTGGCCCGGGAATGTGAGAGAATTGGAGAACGTGATCGAACGCTCCATGTTGCACGCGACCGACGGCGTGCTGCGTCCTCGCAATCTGCCGCCCCACATCCGGAGCCCTGAAAGTGCAAGCGGGGAGACAGCCCCCGGTTCCTGGTGCGAGGCTCTCCGCCTCTCCCGCGAGATCCCCCGGATGGAAGAGGTGGAGCTCGAACTGCTCAAGCTTGCGCTCAGACTGACGAAGAATAATGTGACGGCGGCAGCAGCGCGTTTAGGCATCGGTAGAACAACCCTTTACCGGAAGATCAAGAAATATGGCCTCACCCTTACCCCCCAAAGGGTGAAAGAGGCCCGTGGTTCGCTCTGAACCTGACGAGATGGGGACGGTAGCCGATACGAAGGAGCCACAGCACCCGTGCCACTGACGACGCAGCAATCTACACAGGAACAGGACACCGCACAGCACTTAGATGCGGAAACCCGTGCGCTGTGGGACGTCCGCGACATGATCTACAGGGCTTGCGGCATGTACTTTTCCGAACACAGGCGCTTCTTTCTCGAGAGCCGATGCAGGCGCCGGATGGAATCGTTGGGGATTGCCTCCTTCCAGGACTACTATCAGTATCTCAACAACCCCAGCCAGCGCACGGCCGAGCTGCAGCAGCTCCTGGATGAGATCACCATCAACGAAACCAGCTTCTTCCGCAACCAACCCCAGTTCGACGCACTGAAGCGAATCTTCCTGCCCGAAATCGCGGAACGCAAAGGGAAGATCGGGTTCCGGCGCCTCAAAATCTGGAGCGCCGGTTGTTCTTCAGGAGAAGAGCCCTACTCCATTGCCATCGTCGTTCACGAGCTGTCTTCGACGGTCCTCGCAGGCTGGCAGGTCGAAATCCTGGCGACGGACATCAGCGAGCGCATGCTGGCGAAAGCCCAGAAAGCTCTGTACACGCGGTACTCATTTCGAAATACGCCGCACGATGTGATCGCCCGCTACTTCAAGCAGGTGGACGACCGGCACTTCCAACTCAACCCAAAGATCATGCAGATGGTGAAGTTCCGAAAGATGAACCTGATGGATGAACTCAACATGCTATTCATGAAGGGATACGACATCGTCTTCTGCCGAAACGTCCTGATCTACTTCGACTTACCGGCCAAGAAGCGCGTGATCCAGCACTTCCACAATGCCCTCCTGGATGGGGGGTATTTGTTTGTGGGCCATTCGGAATCGCTGTTCGGGGTGAACGATCAGTTCAAAATGGTTCAGTATCCAGGTGGGATAGCGTACAAGAAAGTCAAAGCAGAAGGTTCAGCATGAAGGGTGGAATGGAGGAAGAACTGGCGAGGGTCGAGGTCTTTCTGGGAGACGTCCAGAACCTCCCCACCTTGCCCGAGATGGTGGGCAAGCTGAACAAGATGCTGTCCGATCCGGAGGTGGACATCGCCAGGGTGGCGGAGCTCATCTTGAAAGACCCCGTGCTGACTGCCCACGTGCTTCGGCTCGCCAATTCCTCCTTTTTCGCTAAGCACCGCCAAATCACGAATGTGAGAGAAGCGGTCGTCTTCCTCGGCTTTCGGGCGCTGCGTAATCTCGTGATCACCACGCTGCTGGTGGGCTCGTTCCGCTGGAAGTACCCGAACGTGAACCCGCGGAGGTTCTGGGAGCACTCGTTTGCCACCGCCATCGTGGCGCAGGAGATCGGCAAGCGTCTGGCCTATCCTGATCTTGACGAAGCCTACCTGGCCGGGCTCGTACACGACCTGGGCATCATCTTGATCAGCCAGTACCTACCGGACAAGATGATCGAGATCAGTCGCGTTATCGAAAAGGAATCAATTGCGCTCTTCCAGGCGGAGGAAAAGGTCCTCGGGGTTGGTCACCCGGCGTTTGGGGCTTGGCTGGCTCAAAAGTGGAAATTCGACGCCGGGCTTCTTGCTACCATCTTCTACCACGAGCGTCCGGAACAGTGCAATGAGGCTTGTCCTCTGGTAGCTCTGGTGTCCCTGGCGGATGTATTCTGCCGCTCGAGCGACTTGGGCTACGGCATCGTCGAGTACTGGAGCGCGGTGATGCAGCAACACCCGGCGTGGTCCATTCTGCAGCGGGAGTTCCCGGTACTCGCGGACACGGACTGGGTCCGATTCCGACTGGACCTCCAGTCCAAAGCGGAGGAGATCCGCGTACTGGTGAAAACGGTCTTCGAATCCACAACGGAGCAGGCGGTCGCCGAATGATCGCCCCACGTACAAAAACGAGAGTACTTGTGGTTGACGACTCCGCCGTCGTACGGCTGATCCTGCGTCGTATGATTGAGGCCGCAGGGTTCGAAGTCGTCGGCACTGCCGTGGACGGCGCCGACGCGGTTGAGCAGGCCGTGCGCACCCAACCCGACGTGATCACGCTGGACGTGCAGATGCCCGGCATGAACGGCCTTGAGGCGCTGGAGGAGCTCACCAAGCGTACTCGGGCAAGCATCCTGATGGTGAGTTCACTAACCCGGAAAGGAGCCGAAGTCACCCTCGCGGCGCTGGAAAAAGGTGCGTTCGACTACATCCCCAAAACGAATGGGCTGAACGGGGAATTCGAACGGGAACTGGTGCGCAAGCTACGGCTGGCCAGCTCCTACGCGAAGCGGCTGAAAGCACCGCCCACGCCGGAGCAGGAGGGCGCATCCTTCGAGTCCGCACAGTACATCCCGCTCCCGAACGTGCGCTTTCGCGGCGATGGGAACAAGGAGCTCGTGGTGATCGGGTCCTCCACGGGTGGTCCGCGCGTGTTGACTCAGCTTCTCTCCAAGTTACCCGAGGATTTTCCGCTGGCAATCCTCGTGGTGCAGCACATGCCGCCCACTTTCACCCGAGCCCTGGCGGAGAGACTCGATCGAGACAGCCCCTTGCGTGTCCGGGAAGCCCAGGAAGGCGATACCGTCACTCCAGGTCACGTGTTCGTGGCGCCAGGAGGGAAACAGATGACCGTTCACCGGACTTCCGCGGGCAGACTCCCGGAAATCCGGATCCGAGACGGCGAGATCTCAAGGGAAATCTACGCCCCTTCCATTGACATCACTCTGCTCTCGGTTGCCGAGGCGTACCCAGGACCTTGTTTGGGGATCCTGCTGACGGGGATGGGCAACGACGGCCGCCGTGGAATGCAGACGATCAAGGAAGGAGGGGGGGTC
Organism: uncultured Cytophagia bacterium; assembly: GCA_964464205.1. Classification (GTDB taxonomy): domain Bacteria; phylum Zhuqueibacterota; class Zhuqueibacteria; order Oleimicrobiales; family Geothermoviventaceae; genus Zestofontihabitans. The sequence goes on along the minus strand of CAYXFI010000022.1, from coordinate 7,091 downwards.
GTGGTGGTTCAGGATCGAAAGAGCTGCACGGTGTCCGGCATGGTCCGCGCCTGCCTCGAGGCAGGCATTGTGGATGCCGAGGTCCCCCCCTTCTACCTGGCGGAAGTAGTGCAAAGAATCGTGGGAGGGTTGTGATGGGCCTCAGGGTCCTGGTAGTGGACGATTCGGATGTGATGCGGAAAATCATCCTGCGGAATCTCCGGCTGGCGGGATACAATGTGGACAAGTGCTACGAAGCCAGCCACGGATTCGAGGCGCTGTACCATCTGTCCAAAGACGACGTTGACCTGGTGCTCACCGACATCAACATGCCGGAGATGGACGGGCTCGACTTCATCCGCGAAGTGCGCAAGATGCAGCTCTCGAAGCGGGTTCCGATCATCGTGATCACCAGCGAGGGTTCTCAGCAGATGGTACGCGATGCCGTGGCTGCCGGAGCCGATGGTTTCATCGTCAAACCCTTCACGCCGGAGAAGCTGCAGGATCGGCTGGAAAGGGTGTTGCGCTGAGTTCGCCAGACGAGTCGACCGTCCGCCTCCAAGCCGTAGGCGGGGCAAGGGAAGTGCGCACTGACAGTCGGGAGTTTCGTCGATGGATGTGGCTACCTTACTGTCGCAAACCGTTCCGGAAATCCTTGCCGCCATCACCGGGGCGCCCGTGAAAGTGAAGTCCGGCCTCGAGAGCCAGCTGGAAAGTGAGTCCAACGGCCAGTCGTTGACCGCAATGTCCGGCCTCCGCGGCGACGTGAGCGGCATGGTGGCCATGCGCTGCAGCCGCCAGACGGCGGAACGCCTTTTCGAGAAAGTCGTGGACGGCTACGCGCAGAAAAACGAAGACAACGTGCGCGATCTCATGGCCGAAGTGCTCAACCTCGTCATCGGTCAAATCAAGGCCGGCCTCCTCTTTCGCGGAAAACAGGTGCAACACTCCATCCCCTCAGTATTCAGTGACGATGGCGAGCCATTCACAGCTTTCACTCTCGGCTCCGAGCCACCCCTCGTACTCGAGTCGGAGGTCGGGGAATTCCGAATCCACTTCGTGCCAACGGACGAAAGTTTCGAAGTCTGAGGGGTGAAACGCGGGCCATGACTGCCAGCAAACAACACACGGGGAACCTGGAACTCTTCAAGCTCAAATGCCGGAAGGCTTGCATTCACATCCAGGAGCGGCTGAACGAGGACCTCCCGGTACTGCTCAACCGGGAGTGCGAGTGCACCTCCCCAGGCCCGACGTTTTGTCCCACAAGCCAGCTGGAAGAAGTCTTGGGACGCAACAACGATTTCTGGATCAGCCTGAAGGTGGACAAGCTTGGGGACAAAGGAACCCTGCTGATTCACCTTCCCTTCCCCCTCGGCATCGCATTCTCCGGAACCCTCTTCATGATGGCCGACAGCCGAATCCGCGAGCGCATTGAAGAGGGCAGCGTAACCGACGAAGACCTCGACGTACTGTACGAAATCGGCAACCAGTTGCGCGGCGGTCTGATGCGAAGCCTGCGCAAAACAGCGCATCACGACGTACACCTGAGCCTCGACTACGTGATCCAGCACGGCGGGCCACCCGAACGATTCGCCAGCGGTGCGGCGGTGGTCGTCCCCATCACCATTCGGATCCCCCGCTTGCTCGCGGACCGATTCGAGGTCCTCGCCGACCTGCTCGGAATGGCCTCCTTGCTACGGGTGGAAGTGAGCCAGGACGAGATCCGCGAAATCCTAGGCGGAGAACCGACGCCCGAGGCGCAGCCAGTGCCGGACTCCAGGGCGCCGGACGGTGGACCGCAGGTGACGGGCAAGAAGGCAGCGATCATCGAGGGCACCCCGGAGGCCGGCCCCCTTCGCTCCGCGGTAGAAGATCTCGGCTACGCGCTGGTGGAATACGAAAGCGTGCAGAGCTTGACCGATCAGCTCAGAAACGGCCAAATCCACCTCATCGTGATCGACTCCGGGGACGATGTAGTCAAGGCGCTTCGCCTGGCCCAACTGCTGCGCAGCTTCTCTCGCAATTGCAAGATTTTTGTGGGCGCTCGCCAGTGGCGGAAAGAGCAGATCTACCAGGGCGTGCGTGCCGGCGTAGACGGGTTCTTGACCAAGCCCTACGACCCCGAAACCCTGCGGCAGAAGCTGCCTCCGGTGGTCGACACTGAAGCCGCCAGAGCTGCTGAAGAACCCTCGCTGGTGTAGACCGACCGTTCGTTCACGCGCATCCGACCAGTAACGTCGGGCCGGCGACAGCGCGGCGCAGCCGACCACCGCTACTTACTCAATCAGACCAGGGGACAGGCGCACGAGGAACGCTCGATGCCCACATTCGCGTACAAAGCGGCCACACCTGCAGGTGAAATCGTGGAGCGGTCGATGGAGGCCTCCGACCGCAACGCGGTGGTGGAGCATCTGGAGCGTGCGGGGCTGATCCCGATTGAAGTAAAAGAAATCCGCAAGGGCGGTGGAACCGGTGGCTTGGCGAGCCTCTCCCTCACCGGCCGGAAAAAAGTCAAACTCGACGACATCGTGCTCTTCACCAAGCAACTGGTCACCCTGCTCAAGGCCGGGGTGCCTTTGCTGAGTGCGCTGGAGGCCCTGTACGAGCAGAGCGAGCACCCAACCCTCAAAGAAGTGATTTCCGAACTGTACCGGGATGTCGAGGGGGGATCCAGTCTCTCCGATGCGATGAGCAAACACAAGCACGTATTCTCCGACCTCTACGTCAGCAGCATCCGCGCGGGCGAGCTCAGCGGGGCACTGGACACGGTGCTGGAGCGGATGGCCACGCTCCTGGAGCACGACAAGGCCACCCGCGCCAAGATCAAATCCGCCATGCGCTACCCGATCATCGTGATTTCGTCCTTGGGCATCGCCTTCACCGCGCTCATGACCTTCGTTGTACCCCGCTTCGTGGAGATGTTCCTTCAGTCCGGCATGGAGCTACCGCTCCCCACGAAGATTCTGATTGCCATGAGCAATGGATTCAAGCACTACTGGCACATCGGAGGCGGGACTATCTTCCTCGGTGTCATCCTCTTCAAACAGTACATCAAGACGGAACGAGGCCGCTACGAGTGGGATCGATTCAAACTGAAACTGCCCATTTTCGGGCCCCTCCTGCTCAAGGTGGCCATGTCGCGATTCGCGCGAATGTTCCAGACCCTCAATAGCTCGGGCATGCCCATCCTGCAGACGCTCGAGATCCTGGCTGACACCGTGGGAAACGAAGTGGTGAAGCGCGAAATCTTGAAGGTGGCAGAAGGGGTTCAGCGGGGGGAAGGAATTGCCGAGCCGCTGCGAAACAGCAAACTCTTCCCACCGATGGTGATTCGGATGATCGCTATCGGCGAGCAGAGCGGAAGCCTCGACAGCATGTTGTACAGCGTGTCCGAGCACTACGACCTGGAGGTCGACTACGCGGTCAAGAATCTGACGACCATGATCGAGCCGATGCTAACCGTGGGACTCGGCGCCATCGTCCTCTTCCTCGCCCTCTCGATTTTCCTCCCGATGTGGAATCTGACCAACATCGCCCACTAGTGCCCCACTCGGCTGGACACTCGCCCGGAATACCCGTGGAAGCCCAGACCGATGGACTCCGTCCCCGACTGCCCACACAACTGCGCACAGCGGAATTTTCGCTTTCCCCGCGCGTCCGTAATCGCCGGACCACTGGTTGCGTCCTCCGGCTCCTGTCCGCCCAGTGGGCAACCACAACGATTCGGCAGAAAGTCGTTGCCCGCCGGTGGTCGCGGCCTCTGAGTGGTGGAGTCCCGTCACTTCCGGCTGACCTCGCAGCAGTAGGACAAAATATCCACACGTCCACCCGGTTTTTCCACTTTGGCACGGTCCATCCCAATTCGGTACGGCGAGATGGCGGAAATCAATCGGGTCCTGCTAAAGTAAAGCGCAAGGATGCCGATCACACAGGGTAGCCACAGGCGAACCGCGTTGAAACCGTCGAAGCGGGACAGGTGCCGTGGCACGAGATTTGATCAAAATTGAAGCGGAGAGCAGGTGAGAGGTAGAGAAACGAACGTGTCCTCGCCCGGTGGTCCGAACAAGAGAAGAAGGGAGGTAGACGAAATGCGAAAGCTGCGCAACCAGAAGGGCTTCACGCTGATCGAGCTGGTCATCGTCATCGTGATCGTGGGGATTCTCGCGGCGGTGGCGATCCCGAAGTTCGTGGACATGCGGTCCGATGCGGAAGCCAGCGCTTGCAAGGCGAACCAGGCTGCGATTGAGAGCGCCATCGCCCTGTACGTGGCGGAGAATGGCTCCGCGCCCACGAGCCTGAGCCAGGTTGCCTCCTACATGGCCGGAGGAGAACTGCCGACCTGTCCTGGTGGAGGCACCTACTCCTTCGTCGAGGGGAGCAACAACCTGAAGGTAACCTGCAGTATCACCGCTCATCAGCGGTGAATCAGGCTCGGCTGACCAGAGAGCAGAGAGGGGAAGCATCGGGCGATGTTTCCCCTTTTTTCTGCTGGTCGGGTCAATTTCGCGTCGGCAGCGCTACGACCGCCCCCTAAGATCTGAACCTCCGGAGGAAAGGGCATGAAGCTCTTCCGTCACCGCGAGCGCGGCTTCTCCCTCACTGAGGTCACCGTAGTGATGACGATCGCCGCTACACTGGCCGCCGTGGCGATCGTCAAGACCACGGCGAGTAGCCAAACCGTGCGGCTCAAGGCCGCCGCCAAGAGGCTCCAGGCGGACATCGAGTACGCGCAGGAACTGGCCATGAACCTGGGCCGCGAAGTGCAGGTGCGATTCGACCTGCAGAACAACCGCTACGCCCTGACCTGGAGCGACGGAACCCCAATTCAGACTCCCGCGGGCGCGAGGGATTTCATCGTGCAGTTCGGCACCGGAAACTACAAGTCCGTGCAACTCACGAGGTCGGATCTACCGGGCTACATCTTGCGGTTCCGCCCCGACGGGAGGCCCTATCATCAGGGAGGTCCCCTCACGCAGGAGCGCGTCGTGGCGAGGCTGGGCGATCGTTACGAACTGGTGATCCAGCCGCGCACCGGAAACCTCCGGATGCGGGAAGTTGAACAGGACTGACGGTCGCACTACCGCGGTCAGCCCAGGCTCAATCCGGGTAGGCCGCCTACGGCTTCCGCAGCACGAAGGCAAGCCCTTCCGATGCGTGAGCAGTCGCGAGATGGACCGACCGGTGGACGGGAGGCGAATAGAAATGTTCTGCACTGGGCCCAGAAGCACCCGCAGTCGGTCGCGCGCTGGATACACCCTCGTGGAAGTGGTGCTGGTGGTAGTCCTGGTCGCCGTGGCGATTCCCCCGCTGCTGCGACTGTTTTCGCACAGCGTGCTCGGCAGCGTGGGTGCCGAAGTCCGCACGAAGGCCATCTTCTACGCTCAGGAAAAGCTCGAACAGATCCTGAACGATAAGCGAATGGCGGGCGGCTACGCCGTGGTCGTGAGCCAGAACCGCTACCCGCCGGACTCCCCGGAAGAAGGGTACCAGCGCTTCGTGACGATCGACACCACCGGAACGACGTACAGCGGAGTCCCCTACGCCCGCGTCATCGTTACCGTGCGGCACCCGTCGATCCCGGACGTGCAGCTGGAAACCTGGATCACCAACTACTGAGCCGGACGACGCGCGCATTCCGAGGGCTGAACACCAGTCCGGCTGAAGGCCGATCCCCCGGAGCTGCGGGTAAGGTCGTGTGGGCAGGCTAACGCCACGGTGGGACGGCCCCTACGAGATCCGAAAGGGGAGCGAAAAACTCGTGCTGTTCAGGCAGACCACAAGGGTTCAGCGGTCAACTCACTTGCCGCTCGAGGCCCAATCGTTGCGGTCCTTCCTGCGGGCGGACGTCGCCGCGGGACGGGGCAAAGCTTCACTCGCTAGGATGGATTTCGAATCGGGCACAGCACCCGCAGTGGGCCCACAACACTCCCGCCCTGATGGCCCGGATTCCCACCGGACAATGTTTCAGCGACACCGCCGCGACGGAGTTCGCTCCCCTGCCTTCACTCTGGTGGAGATGATCATCGCCATCGGCCTGGTCACAGTGCTCTCCCTCGTGCTGGGTCGCTTGCTCCTCTCCGGTGTGGATGCCTTCAACTACGCCACCGCGCGGAAACAAGCCCTGCGCCAGGCCCGCATCGCCCTCTCGGGCATTTCGCGCGAGCTGCGGCAGGTCAAGGATTCCTCCAGCATCACCGAGGCCACTTCCACAAGTATCACCTTCACCAACGTGGACGATGAACAGGTAACCATCGAGTTCCGGAACGGGAGGATTCTGCGAAACTCCGTTCCGGTTGCGAGGAACGTCACCGCCTTCCAACTACATTTCTACGATCAGGACGGGAATGAACTGAGTCTACCCATCAATGACCCCAGCGTTGTACGCGCCGTGAAGATCGTCCTCCACGTGAGCGTGGAGGGTAGAGAAATCGCGTTGGAAACGGAAGTACGCCCGAGGAACCTATGACTGCCCTTCAACCCATCATGAGCGAAGCACCTTCGGATGGGCACGCGAACCGAAGACGGCCGCGATCCGTGCGGCAGCGTGGTTTCTCCATCGTGCTGGTGACCGCAGCGCTCGGACTGGCCGTGACCTTGGGCTTTGTCCTCAGTAGCGTCGTTGTGTCCGACCTGAGCAGCTCCACCCACAGCCTGGATTCGGTGCAGGCCCTCGCCGCTGCTGAGGCAGGGGTGGAACTGGCGGTGGCCTGGCTTCGTCGGCAGCCGACGCCACCCAATGGGCTGCAACCCATCGAGTTCGCCGACGGTCTGCAGGTTGGCCAAGCCAATGTGGACGTCACCATCATCCCTGCCCAACAGAACCGCTCCACCTATCTCAAGCGCTTCACGGTGCAGTCACAGGCCACGGTGGGCGAGGCGGCCCGCATTGTGCAGGTCCAGGTGCGCATGGCGAGCTTCGGCGATTTCGTCTACGCCACCAACAGCGAAGGCACCAGCGTGATCTGGTACTACACCGGCGACGTCATCGATGGCCCCCTTTTCACGAATGACGTGCTGCATATCTGGGGCTCGCCCGTTTTTCTCGGCCCGGTGTACAGCGCCGCCTCGCACATCGTGAAGGGAGGCAACTACAACCCGGACTTTCGTGCTGG
>CAYXFI010000021.1:0-20856 GCA_964464205.1 uncultured Cytophagia bacterium | reverse complement strand
ACGTTGGTCTGGATACGTCCGGGGTGCACTACATAATCACTGTGGAGGCGAAAACAAGACGCGAGAGGCTAGGAAGGGTACAGATCCAACAGGCATCGAGGTTTTGTCAGTCTAAGTTTCCTGACCTGACGTCAATATACCTGGGAGCACAGGAGATGAATGACAACACCATTTGCATGTTCCAGTTTGTCGAGGACGAGGGCGAACTGGTCATAGCCAAGGAAAATCATTACACTCTGGTTCCTCCCGAAGACATCTCTGACGAAGATTTGAGGGTCTACTTTGGTCTGTCGCGAGGTTGAGGTTGGCGATTTCCGCATGCTGCCATGACCTTGCACCTGACAAACAACGGACTGGCTCGGCGTTCCTCCAGACTTGAGTTCGCGGAGTGAGGCATGATGAACCCGTTCGCTGCCGTTCTGTTGATGTTCCTCTTCGTGGCCTTCCTGGTCTTCTTCATGCTCGGTCTAAGTCTGCTGCTTGGGCCGCGCAGAAAATCCGCAGTTAAAGGGGAGCCCTTCGAAACCGGAATGGTTCCCTTCAACCTGCCTGGCGACCGTTTCGCCATCCGCTTTTACGTGATCGCCATCCTGTTCGTGGTCTTCGACGTGGAACTGGTGTTTCTCTTCCCCTGGGCTTCCGTATTTCGGCAGCTCGGGTGGTTCGGCTTGGCTGAGATGAGCTTTTTCATCCTGGTCCTCGCTTTCGGTCTGGTGTACGCTTGGAAGAAGGGAGCGCTGGAATGGGAATAAGGCATCTAGTCGGCGACAACTTTGTCACGACGCGGGTCGACAAAGTGGTCGCCTGGGCGCGGAAGTACTCGATCTTTCCTTACCCGTTCGTTACCGCCTGCTGCGGGATGGAATACATGGCCGTGTCGGCAGCTCACTACGATCTGGACCGTTTCGGAGCGGCCTTCCCACGCTTCACCCCTCGACAGGCTGATTTGCTGATGGTCGTGGGCACCATCAGTCACAAAATGGCGCCCATCCTGAAGCGGGTCTACGAGCAGATGACCGAACCCAAGTGGGTGATGGCCTTCGGCGCCTGCACTTGCACGGGCGGATTCTACGATAACTACGCCACCGTTCAGGGGATCGACACCATCATCCCAGTGGACATCTACGTGCCTGGCTGTCCTCCTCGGCCTGAGGCCGTGATCAACGGAATCATGATGCTCCAAGAGAAGATCACCAAAATGCGGCAGGAATACTGATGGACGCGAACGAACATCCCGCGATCCCAAAGCTGAAAGAGGCGTTCGGAGACAAGGTGCTGGACGTCTACACGTTCCGCGGCGATACGGTGGTCGTGCTGGATCGCAGCGTGAACGTGGAAGCGTGCAAGCTCCTGAGAGACGATCCCGACCTGCGCTTTGACTTCCTGATGGATTTGACCGCAGTCGACTATTTGAATTTCGGCAGGAAGCCGCGTTTCGAGGTGGTGTACAACCTGTACAGCCTGATGAAGAACCTGCGACTGAGGCTGCGGGTGCCGGTGCCAGAGGACGATGCCGTGGTCCGAAGCGTGACCCACCTTTGGAAGGCCGCCAACTGGGCGGAACGGGAGGTGTGGGACATGTTCGGGATCCGTTTCGAGGGACATCCCAACCTGAAGCGGATCCTGATGTACGAGGAGTTCGAGGGGCATCCTCTGCGGAAGGACTATCCGGTGGACAAACGCCAGCCCCTCATTGGTCCCAAGAATTGATGCGTCGCTGGGGAACCAAAAGGTGGGGGTGAAAACATGGACGAACTGATGCGATTCCTCAAGGAAGAGTCGGGACGTCTCGAGCGAAAGTTCGAGAAACTCGTCGAGGACTTGCGACAGCAGCAACAGGAGATTCTGAACGCCTTGGAAAGGGTGGAACGCGACCGGGCCACGCTTTCGAAGATCCTCGACCGGCTGGAGAAACAGGTGGAGGAAAACCGGGAGGAGCTTCACTCGTTGCGTGAGATGCTTCGGCACCAGTGAGATGCGTCCACGGATGAAATTCCCACGTGCGAGCAGATGTCCTCCCACGAAGATCCAGAGTAGGATTCGGCTGGACTAGCGCCTGGGGAGAAACGACCACATGTTGCTGGAAGACAGAGTCGATCCGCGCACGGGCCTGCGAACCCAGAGCATGCTGCTCAACATGGGTCCGTCGCATCCCGCCATGCACGGGGTGATCCGTATCATCCTAGAGCTGGATGGCGAGACGGTTGTGAATTCGGATGTGGAGATCGGGTACCTGCACCGTGCCTTCGAGAAGATGGCCGAGACGGTGCGCTGGAACCAGGTGTTCCCCTACACGGATCGTTTGAACTACGTCTCGCCTCTCATCAACAACGTCGGCTACGCGCTGGCGGTCGAGAAACTTCTGGGAATCGACATCCCGGAGCGGGCCAAGTACATCCGGGTGATCATGAGCGAGCTTTCCCGGATCTTCGATCATCTCACCTGCATTGGGCCGCTGGCGATGGAAATGGGCGCGATGACCGTGTTTCTCTACTGCATGAAGGCCAGGGAGTGGGTGCAGGAGGTGATCGAAGATGTGACTGGGGCGCGCTTGACGGTTTCGTACTGCCGTGTGGGCGGGCTCAAGTCGGATCTGCCGGAGGGCTTCACCGACAAAACCCTCTCGGTGCTGCCCCGTGTAGCGGAAGTAGTGGACGAAATCGACAAGCTGCTGACACGCAACCGCATTTTCTACGACCGCACGAAGAATATTGGCGTCATCAGCCAGGAAGAGGCGATTTCCTACGGTTTCACGGGCCCGCTTCTCCGCGCGACGGGCGTGGAGTACGATGTGCGAAAGGCCCACCCATACCTGGTGTACGACCGGATCGATTTCGAAATCCCCAGTGGCGCGAACGGGGATACCTACGACCGGTACCTGGTGCGGATTGAGGAGATTCGGCAGAGCATCCGCATCATCCAGCAAGCGCTGGAGCAGATGCCGCCAGGCCCGGTGCACCTGAAGGACGCGCCGGAGCTGCTCCCAGGGTGGCTGGTTGTGGACATGGCCAAGGTGGGCGAAACGTCGAAGGTAGCGGATGCCAAAGTGGCTGCGGACCCCACCCTTGATGGAAGTCAGAAAGACTTCGCCCCGTACGTGAAGGCGCCGGATCGGCGTGTTTCGTTGCCGCCGAAGGAGGACACGTACGGGAACATCGAAGGACTCATGAACCACTTCATGCTGATCATGGAGGGCCATGGCATTCGTCCTCCAGTGGGCGAGACGTACATGGCGGTAGAGGGAGCCAACGGGGAGCTCGGGTTCTACATCGTCAGCGACGGCAGCGACCGGGCCTACCGGGTCCGGCTTCGGCCGCCCTGCTTCTACTTGATGCAAGCCCTGCCCAGGCTCATCCGTGGGCACATGGTAGCAGACGTGATTCCCATCTTCGGCTCCATCAACATGATCGCGGGAGAGCAGGACCGATGAGCGTCACTTTCAGCGAATCTACCCAACGCCTGATCGGGCAGATCCTCGAACGCTACCCGGATAAGCAGGCCGCGGTAATTCAGCTCCTACACTTGGCCCAGGACGAGCACGGCAAGCTGACGCCAGAGATTGAGGAATACGTGAGCCAGTTGACCGGGGTGCCGGTTACGTTTGTGCATCAGGTGGCCACGTTCTACGGGATGTTCCGGTTTAGCCACGTGGGCCGCTACCACATCAAAGTCTGCGAGAGTGTCACTTGCCACCTGATGGGGGCGACCACCGTCCTGGAATACCTGCAGAAGAAACTGGGCATCAAGGTAGGGGAGACTACACCCGATGGCAAATTCACCCTGTCTACGGTGGAATGTCTCGGCGCCTGCGAGATGGCACCTATGATGCAGGTGAACGACGACTTCTACGGTCCGCTGGACGAAAAGACGATCGACGCAATCCTGGACAAACTCAGATAGGGCCATGGCACAGATCAAGATACTCACGGAGTTGTTCGGGATCGAGGACTCCCACCGGCTACGGGTGTACGAGGAACACGGCGGCTACCAGGCCATCCGAAAAGTGCTGGCGGAGTACTCCCCCGAGCAGGTCATCGAGGAGGTGAAGAAATCCAAGCTCCGGGGCCTCGGCGGAGCGGGTTTCCCCACCGGGGTGAAATGGGGATTTGTGCCGAAAAGCAGCGAGAAACCGAAGTACGTGGTTGTGAACGCCGACGAAGGAGAACCCGGCACGTTCAAGGATCGCCACATCATGATGAACGTGCCTCACAATCTGCTCGAAGGGATCATGATCGCGGCCTACGCGATCGGCGCGCACAAAGCCTACATTTACCTTCGCGGCGAGTACGTGCGACCCAGGGAACGGCTGGAGGAGGCAATTGCCGAGGCCTACGCAAAGGGATACCTGGGCCTGGGAATCTTCGGCACCGACTTCAATCTCGATGTGTATGTCCATTTGGGTGCGGGTGCCTACATCTGCGGCGAAGAGACGGCCTTGCTTGAGTCGCTGGAAGGGAAAAAGGGCTGGCCGCGGCTGAAACCTCCCTTTCCGGCGACCGTGGGTGCTTTCAAGAGCCCCACGGTGGTGAACAACGTGGAAACGCTCTCTTACGTACCGCACATTATTCGTCGGGGCGCGGATTGGTTTGCTTCGCTGGGTACCGAACGTAGCGGAGGAGCCCGGATCCTCTCCATCAGCGGTCACGTGAAGAATCCGGGAATCTACGAAGTCACGATGACCACCACTCTCAAGGAAGCGATCTTCGAGTACGCGGGCGGGATTCGGGGTGACCGGGCTCTCAAGGCGGTGATCCCCGGAGGGAGCTCCAGCCCTGTGCTCCGTGCGGATGAGATCGACGTGCCTATCTGCTTTGACGCTCTGGCGTCGATTGGCTCCATGGCGGGCTCGGGCGGCGTGATCGTAATGGACGAGACCACTTGCATGTTCGATACTCTGCGGAACATCGTTCACTTCTACGCACACGAATCGTGTGGTCAATGTACACCCTGTCGGGTGGGCACCAGCTGGATGAAGCGAATCTTGGATCGAATCGCGGACGGCCGCGGTGTGCCCGAGGACGTGGACAACCTGTACGATATTGCGCAAAACATGCTGGGTCGGACCATCTGCCCGCTGGGCGACGCAGCGGCCATGCCGGTGATGAGCTTTCTGAAGAAATTCCGTTCGGAGTTCGAATACCACGCCCGTGAGGGACGGTGTGATCTGGAGGATGCCAGATTGAGGGCGGCCAGTTGAGACTCGCAAACGCGTAAGGGAGAGCGGAGAAGCAATGCCCACACTCACAATCGACGGAAAGGAAGTCTGGGTCGAAGAGGGTACCAGCATTTTGGAAGCTGCCAAGCAGGTTGGTATTGAGATTCCGCACTATTGCTACCATCCCGGGCTGCGAATTGCAGGTAGCTGTCGCATGTGCCTGGTGGAAGTGGAGGGAATGCCGAAGCTCCAGATCGCCTGCCACACCCAGGCGAGCGACGGGATGGTGGTGCACACCAGTTCGGAGAAAGTGAAGCAGGCCCGCAAGGCGGTACTGGAATTCCTGCTTGTGGACCATCCCCTCGACTGCCCGGTGTGCGATCAGGCCGGCGAATGTTACCTGCAGATGTACTACATGCAGCACGGCCTTCACGCCAGCCGAGTGCGGGAAGATAAGAGGAAGCGCCAGAAAGCCAAGCCCCTCGGCGAGCACATCGTGCTTGACCAGGAACGCTGCATATTGTGTTCTCGCTGCGTTCGCTTCACGGAGGAAATCACCCACACGTACGAGCTGGGGATTTTCAACCGAGGTGACCGGTCGGTGGTCGACCTCTACCCCGGCGTCCAGTTGCACAATCGCTACCAGGGCAATCTGGCCGACATTTGCCCCGTGGGAGCGCTGACCGACCGGCATTTCCGTTTCCAGACGCGGGTGTGGTACCTCGAGCACGCCGAGTCGATATGCCCGGGTTGCAGCCGTGGGTGCAACATCATTGTAGACTACAACACCCGGCGCGAATACAAAGCGGGCGGACGGAGAGTGGTGCGTCTGCGTCCTCGTCCCAACCCGAAAGTGAACAAGTACTGGATGTGCGACGACGGGCGCTACGGTTTCAGCTGGGTGGATGGCCTGGACCGGATCCTTGCCCCCCGTCGTCTGGTGGACGGGGAGCCCCAGGAGCTCCTGTGGTCGGATGCAGTACAGTTGGCGGGCGAGTGGATTCGTGACGCTGCCCAGCGGGGTCGACTGGGCGTGATGCTCTCGCCCAAAATGAGCAACGAAGAACTGTTCGCGGCGTCTCAGCTTTTCCGTCAGCTGGGCGTGGAGGACGTCGGTTTCTGGGCTGAACCTGCCGAGCCGGGCTACGAGGATGACATCCTCATCCGGGCCGACAAGAATCCGAACACCTACGGAGCCAAGCTGATCTTGCGGCGCGGGGTGGAAGGCGAGACGAAGGACGACTTGGAGGCGCTGGTTCGCGCGATCAACGAAGGTCGGGTGGAGATTGCGGTCGTTTTCCTGCATGATTTCTCACAGGCCAAGCTCGGCGATGCCGCCAGGTCTGCTTTGGACAAGCTCAATCGCGTCATCTACTTGGGCACGAATTGGAACCGGACGGCGCTTCACGCGCACCTTGTGCTTCCGCTGTCCGCTTTCGTGGAGTACGAGGGCACCTTCACCAATTTCGAGGGGCGTGTGCAGCGATTCTGGAAAGCAGTGGATCCGCTGGCCGAGTCGCGTCCGGGCTTGAGGGTGATTCGAGACCTGGCGGAAGAGTGCGGAGTGGACGCCCTTCCGGAAGATGCCGAGGAAGTGTTTGGACGCATTGCCCTGGAAATACCGGACTTTTCTGGATTGAGCTACGAGGAGCTCGGTGACCAGGGTGTGAGCGTGCGGGCTGGGGTGGAAACGGAGGTGTCCGGCTCGAAATAGGGCACGGGCTACACCGGACGTACGAAATCACGGTAGAGGCGGAGCACCATGATTCTGGATGCGATTATCGTCCTGCTGAAAGCCGCTTTCATCGTCACGGTGGCGCTGACGTTCGGCGGCGTGCTCACCTGGGTGGAGCGCAAACAGTCCGCAGTGATGCAGGACCGGATCGGCGCCAACCGAGCCGCGATCCTGGGTCTCAGAATGATCGGTCTCTTCCACATCCTCTCCGACGCGATCAAGATGTTCACCAAAGAAGAATTCCAGCCGGAGAGGGGCGACAAGTTGCTGCACAGCCTGGGTCCCATGCTCAGCATCTTCTTCGCGCTGGTCACATTCGCCGCCATTCCTTTCGGCGATACTCTTCGGATCGGGGAGAAGGTCATCGACCTGCAGGTGACCAGCCTGAACGCCGCAATTCTCTTCGTGTTCGCCATGGTGTCGCTGGGGGTCTACGGGGTTGTGATCGGCGGCTGGGCCTCGGAAAACAACTATTCGTTCCTCGGTGGGATGCGGGCATCGGCCCAAATGATTTCGTATGAGGTCACCATCGGTGTGTCCGTCATCGGTGCTCTGCTGATCTACGACACCCTCAGTTTGCAGGAAATGGTGCGCTACCAAGGGCACATGTACCTGGGGTGGATACCACGCTGGGGCATCGTGCTGCAGCCGCTGGGCTTTTTGTTTTTCTTCATCGCGGGGATCGCCGAAACCAAACGTGTACCGTTCGACCTGCCCGAGGGCGAGTCGGAGATCGTGGGCTACTGGGTCGAATACTCCAGCATGCGCTGGGGCATGTACATGTTCACCGATTTCATCGAGATTACCCTGCTGGCCGCGATGGCCACCACCCTGTTCCTGGGCGGCTGGCAGGTACCCTGGCTGGCTGCGGACGGTTTCCACTTTCCGTGGGGGGCCATCGCATTGCCGCACGTGCTTGTGGTGGTTCTGCAAATTGGGGCTTTTCTGTTGAAAGTGGCGTTCCTGCTCTGGCTTCAGATGCTGATTCGGTGGACCCTGCCTCGGGTTCGCTACGATCAGCTAATGGCCATCGGCTGGAAGTATCTGTTGCCGTTGTCCCTCGTGAATGTGATTGTAACGGCGGCCGTTGTACTTGCGATCGGGTAGAGCAATGAGGATTCCACAGTCGGAACGGGAGCTGACCTTCTGGGAGCGAATCTATCTGCCGGAGGTGATCCGCGGACTCATCATCACCGGCCGGCACTTCTTCGTGAACATGGCTCGGCACATTGCTCAACTTCTGGGTTTCCGCAATGTGGAAAAGGGCGCAGTGACCTACCAGTATCCGGAGGAAGTAAGACCAATCTCGCCGCGCCTGCGCACGGTGCACCGATTGGCTCGGCGCGCGGATGGCTCGCCTCGCTGTGTGGCCTGCATGATGTGCGAAACGGTCTGTCCGGCTCAGTGCATCTACATCGTCGCGGCCGAACACCCGGATCCGAACATTGAGAAATGTCCCATTCGATTCGACATCGACCTGGGGAGATGCATCTTCTGCGGGTTCTGCGTAGAGGCGTGCCCCGAGGACGCGATTCGGATGGATACTGGAATCTACAACGTCGCGTCGTACACGCGCGAGGGTATGATCCTGACGCTGGAACAGCTTCTTGCCCACGAACCGGCTCCCTACGTGCAGGTCCCACCTCAGGACAAGGCCCCTGATCCCGGTCCGATTCACAAGAAGACGGCCGCCGTCGCGGCTTGATCGGGTTGTCCGACAAGCCGCCCAGAAGACGGGCAGCGGTCGGTCGAAATCCGGGAGGGAGGGACGGTCGCAGAGCTGTCACAGGGCTCAGCAAACGCAGCGAAATGTTGAGCTGGCCCCACCCTTCGGTCGGCGGGTCTTTCCACGTTCGATCCGTCGTCGGCTCCCGGTTGCGTTTGTCCACGGCCGTAGCGGGTTGCCATCCGACAAGTCCTGCTGCACACCGCTGAGGGAGCGCGGTGGCTCGATGGCTCTCGCATGTGTTGAGCGATTTGCGTTCCGCCGCCTGCCTGTGCGCGAGCTTACTTCCGAAACTGGTCGCCGGACGCTGCCGCGCAGGCGGAAGGGCTGTAGCCTGGCTGGGGATCGGGACCCGGCGGGTTTTGGCTTCGGCGAAGATCGGTAGACGCTGAGTGCGAAAATGGGAGATGGGAAAGAGATCCGTGTGCTGGACCACGGATTTCTGCGGCTGGTGGATTTCATGGGGGGCGACCAGGCGGTCGTGCAGGCGGCGCGGGTATCTGTGGGTGGCGGGAGCAAGGGGCCGGAGCGCGACAAGGCTTTGATCGACTATCTGCTTAGGCACCGACACGAGACCCCCTTCGAGCACAGTGTGTTCAAGTTCCACGTACGGTGTCCCATCTTCGTGGCTCGCCAGTGGTTTCGTCATCGCATTGCCAGCTACAATGAGATTTCTGGCCGCTACACGCAACTCAAGTACGAATTCTACCTGCCGGACAAACTCAGGACGCAGGTTTCTCGCGACTACCGCTATCAAGAACTCCCGGCAGATGTGGCCGAGCCACTGCTTGAGCGCATCGAAGCTCACTACAGTTCGAGCTACCAACTCTATCAGGACTTGATGGAAGCCGGTGTTGCGCGGGAACTGGCCAGGATTGTGCTGCCCCTGGCGGTCTACACGGAGTTCTACTGGACCGTGAACGCGCGGTCCCTGATGAATTTCCTCAGTCTGCGGGCGGAAGCCCATGCTCAAAAGGAGATTCGCGCCTACGCCGAGGTGCTGATGGGGATCTTCCGCGAGAAAATGCCGTGGACCTACGAGGCATTCATGAAGTACTGGTTCCGGCCGGAGCTGTAAAGCGCCGGGAGGACAGAAGCGCTGGGACGAGCGGGGAATAGGTCAGTGCGGGGTAGGGTTCACCGGTACCAGGTGATCGCCCGTTCAATCGCCGAGGGGGTCAAGGAAGTGGGTGAGCCATGAGAATACAAGTTGTGATGCCCCAGTTGGACGAGAGCATCGTCGAAGGCACCATCCTCAAATGGCACAAGAAAGTGGGAGACTACGTCAAGAAAGACGAAATCTTATAGGAGATCTCCGCGGACAAAGTGGATTCTGAACTGGAATCGCCGGCCAGTGGGATCTTGAAGAAAATCCTGGTTGAGAAAGGCGCCACAGTCCCGGTGGGGACGGAGCTTGCCGTGATCGAAACGGAGGCGGAGGAAACAGAGGCCAAGGCACCGACGCAGCCGGAGCCTGTTACCGAGCAGCGGGAGGTGGCCAAACCGCTGGTTAGCGAGAAAGAAGGCGCTCCGGCACCGGTCCGATCGGAAAGGTCGATTTTACTCACCGGTTGTGCGGGCGATCGCCAAGTACGAAGGAATCGCGGAGGAGGAACTGGAGCAAATTCCCGGCACTGGCTCGGGCGGCAGGGTGACGAAGAAGGACATTCTGGCCTACGTCGCTGCCCGCAAGGCGGGAGAGGTCGTTCGGCCCCGGAGGCGAAGCCCGAAGCTCTGCCTACGCCGGCCGCAGAAACGACTGTGACTGCCGCGCCGGAGATTACTCCCGAGCCTACTGCATCCCCGTCTGAGGATGTGGAAGTCGTTCCCATGACGCGAATGCGCAAGCTCATTGCGGAACACATGGTGATGAGCAGGCGCACCGCGCCCCACGTCACTTCGGTGGCGGAGGCGGATGTGACCAGGCCGGTTCGATTCTGTGAGGCGGTCAGGGAGGAGTTCCAGCATGGCGTAGGGGCGAGGCTCACCTGCACTTCGTTTTTCGTGGAGGCCGCGGACAAGGGGCTGCGGGAGTTCCCTTACATGAATGCGTCAGTGGACGGGGACCGTAGCCTGTTGAGGAAGCGAATCAATATCGGCGTGGCCGTAGCGGTGGACGAAGGGCTCATCGTGCCCATCATCAAGAACGGCGACGAACTGAATTTCATCGGGGTCGCGAAGGCCCTGCACGATTTGAGCAGTCGGGCGCGCAGCAAGAGACTTCTTCCGGACGATGTGCAGGGCGGCACATTTTCCATCACCGACATCGGAACCTTTGGCAATCTGTTCGGTACGTCCGGGTTCCCCCAGCCTCGAGTGGGGATCCTGACCACGGGTGCGATCAAGAAGCGGCCGGTGGTGGTAGACGACACCATTGCCATCCGCCACATGATGTAGCTTGCCATCACGTACGGTCACCACCTCATCGACGGTCTCTACGCGGGTCGTTTTCTGCAGAGAATCGTCCAGCTTTTCGAGGAGTACGAGCCGGAACTGAGCTTCTGAAGATTTGGCGGGTTTAGAGAAGAGTGCCGATGACGCGATCAAGCGGGGATTGTAGCTTCCCATGGAAACGCAAACGAAGACAGCCCGTCGGCCCGAATGGCTCAAAGTGAAGCTCCCCACCGGTACGGAGTTCCTGCGAGTGCGGCAACTGGTGGCGCAGCACGGGTTGAACACCGTTTGTCAGAGCGCGCGCTGCCCGAATGTGGGGCACTGCTGGTCCCGGCGGACAGCCACTTTCATGATTCTCGGCAACATGTGTACCCGCAACTGTCGCTTCTGCGCCGTGCCGAGCGGCCGACCCGAGGCGGTGGACTGGGACGAACCCCGCCGCGTCGCCGAAGCAGTGCGAAAGCTCAATCTCCGGTACGCAGTGATCACGTCCGTCACCCGCGATGACCTCCCGGACGGTGGGGCTGCCGTCTTTGCGGAGACGATCCGGCAGATCCGGCGGGCCGTGCCGGGCTGCCAGGTCGAGGTTCTTATCCCAGATTTCCGAGGTTCCTACGAAGCGCTGCGCACGGTCCTGGACGCCGAGCCCGACGTCTTGAATCACAATTTGGAGACCGTGCCCAGACTCTACCCACGCGTGAGGCCGCAGGCGAGCTACCAGCGATCGCTCGAGCTTCTTGGGAGGGCTCGGCAACTGGGATTCGTGACGAAATCCGGATTGATGCTGGGATTGGGAGAGGAACTGGGGGAAGTGCAAGCGGTCATGCGCGAGCTGCGCGAGGTCGATTGCCAGATCCTGACGTTGGGACAGTATCTGCAGCCCACGCCGGCGCATCTGCCCGTGGCGCGTTTTGTGCCCCCGACGGAGTTCGACGAACTGAGGGATTTTGGGTACGCAATCGGCTTCCGGCACGTAGCGGCCGGCCCGCTGGTGCGGAGCAGCTTCCACGCGGACGAACAAGCGGCGGAGGCGGGGGTTGGAAGATGATGGTTCGAACGTGATGGAGAGGACTGGACAGGCTTCCGATGCCCACTCCCGACGGGATGCGCCGAGGGCGGTCCGCGTGGGCCGTTCGACAGTTCGCGTGGAGCAACGAGACGGGCGGCTTTGGGACCGAGAACCGCACCGGCAAGCCTGAGGAGATTCGGCCAGGTTGAAAGCAAAGATGGTTGAGACGAGAAGCATCGGAGACTCCAGGACCGAGACGGAACTACTGGCGTTCCCGGCAGACGCCAACACGATGGGCATCGTCTACGGGGGCAGGATTCTATACTGGGTCGACATGTTAGCGGGTTTGGTGGCCAGGAAGCACTGCGGCGGGCCGGTGGCCACAATCCGCGTGGAGTTCGACTTTCTAACGCCAGTGCATGTGAACGACCACGTGAGACTCTCCGGGTTCGTCACTCGCACGTACGAGCGCTCCTTTGAGGTCCAGGTGGACGTGTACGCCGCTGGCGGATACGGGCGCGAGGAACGCCTGGCAGCCAGAGGCTACTTGCTGTTTTCAGCTTTGGACCGCGAAGGGAAGGCAGTCCCTGCACCGCAGGTGCAGCCCGAGAACGACGAAGAACGCCGACGGTGGGAGGCGGCTGGACGCCGGAGAGAGCTCCGGAAACGGTGGCGTGAACTGGAGGACGGGCAGTAGGCGCGCCGTCTTCCGGCCGGAATGGAGCAGCGGAATGGGGTGGCGGGCCCGGGGACGTTGGAGGGGGAACTTCCGCTTTGTCTCGCAGTTGATTTTGTCCAGCCTCAATAGCTCGTGAGGCGGTCTCTCAAAGATTCCGACGACGGCAAGCTCTGGAGGACAACTGCCGCACACCTGGGTCGCGCAGGAGGATGAAATGGCGGAGGTCAAACTACCCGAACTCGGCAAGATCGACCGGAAATTCTTCGACGAGGTCATCTATCCGCGTCTGGGGGCGGAAGATCCGACGGTTCTCCTTGGACCGCAGCACGGCGTGGACTTCGGAGTGGTCGAGATCGGCGACCAGGTGATGGTGACTTCTGCGGATCCCGTGTACATCGCCCCTGCCCTCGGCTGGGAGCGGGCAGCCTGGTTCGCTCTGCACATCTTGGCCAGCGATGTGGCGGTGAGCGGCATTCCCCCGCGCTACCTGAGCATCGATCTCAACCTGCCGCCAGAAATGAGCGAAGAGGTTCTGCAGATCATTTGGGAGACGATCCACCGCGAGGCGGAGAAGCTGGGCATCGCTATTGTGAGCGGCCACACGGCACGGTACGCGGGTTGCAACTACCCGATGGTTGGTGGAGCTACCATCATCGGTGTGGATCACCGCTCCAGGCTGGTGGACCCGCGGTCAGTGCGTCCAGGGGACCAGGTGATTGTGACCAAGGGCCCGGCGGTGGAAACGACGGGCTTGATGTCGGTGCAGTTTCCGGAGTTCATCGAAGAACGGTACGACGCGGACACGGTGAAAGAGGCACAGGATGTTTTCTACCAGATGAGTGTTGTGCGCGACTGTGCCATCGTTTCCGAGATCGGCGGCGTCCACGCCATGCACGACGCCACGGAGTGCGGTGTGTGGGGCGGGTTGTACGAAATGGCCGAGGCGGGTGGTTACGGCCTGCGCGTCTGGCCCGAAAGGATCGTGGTGCAGGACATCGTGGCCAAAACCTGCGAAGTCTTCGACATCGATCCGTTCAAGGCGATCAGTGAGGGAACCCTCATTGCCGTCGTTGAACCGGAGAAGGCGGATGAAATCGTGAAGGCCCTTGCGTCGGAGGGGATTCCGGCGAGCGTTGTGGGGGAAGTGGTACCGAGGGAGGAGGGGAGAAGGCTAATCTACGACGATCACGAGGAACCCCTCGAGCATCCCAAGGTGGACCCCTTCTGGATTCGGTTCGAAGAGTACTTGGTGAAACAGCAGGAACGGAAAAACGACAGCTCTGCGCAGTGAGTTGCCAACGGGAGAGACGTGGCGCACTGGGCGACAGGGTTCACGAACGGGAATTGCGCCAGTGGGCTACGCTTGCGCGGGAGGACGGGTAGCCCTCGCAGGAAGCTGAGCGGGTGCTTCGCGGAAGATGGCTCGTCTCGGCGGGATTGCGCCCTGTGTCGTTTGGACAGATTACGCTGAACGCTGGGATTGGCGACGTGGCGCAGCGTTCATCCGGCGTTGGGATGTCCTTGAGCAGCGGGAACGCGGATGCTGAATAAACCCTCTGGAAACCGGATCAGCAGGCGCATGGAGGCAATTCGGGCAGAGATCAGCGAGGCCCGTAACCTCCCCGCTCTGTACAAGGCGATTGCCACGGGCCTGGCCAGCCTTTTCCAGGCGCGCACGGTGCTTCTGTTGCACGAGACCGAATGTGAAGAAGGCCTGCGGCCGGTTTTCAGCTGGCCCGAGAGGCCGTTGGGCGTGTGGTCGAGTCTGCGGATCACCCAAAGTGACCCACTCTACCGCGCGCTTCTCGACACGAATGCGACGCCCATTCTCTACGCCGCCCTCCTTCGCAGGGAGGGGATGAGCAAGTCCAGCGCCGTGAAGCTCCTGTCCCGGATTGGCCGCTGGGAGTACGTCGTCCCGATTGGGCGCGGTAGCTACCTGGCGGGTTTGGCCTTCTTGGCGGGGGTGCAACGGTCTTTCGAGCCCTCCTCGCGTTACGGCCTGGAGTTGCGGCACCTCACCGACGTGATGGCCTACGCCCTTGTTGCGATGCTCTCGATGGAGCGCCTGCGCCGCGAGGCCAAGGAGAAAGCGATGCTCGTGGAGGTTGGAAAGCGGGTGAGCTCGTCGCTCGACCTGCACGAGGTACTCCACGGCATCGTGGAAGCGGTGCGGGAAGTGGTGCCCTGCGACCATGCGGCCGTGTTCCTGCTGGACCAGCGCAGGGGCGAGCTGCGGTATGCGGTCTACCAAGGTAAGGCCAAGGAAGTGCCCCGAAATTTCCGTCTGAAAATGGGACAGGGGCTGGTCGGTTGGGTTGCCTTCACCGGCCAACCAGTGCTGGTGCGGGACGTGCGGGCGGACAGTCGTTACGTCAGGTTGTTTCCGGACTCGCGCTCCGAGCTGGACGTTCCGATCAAACGCGGAGACCGGGTTCTCGGGGTGATCAGCCTCGAATCCCGACGCAGAGGAGCCTTCACGGAACACCATCTGGAGCTCCTGCAGGCGTTCGCGGGACAAGCCGCCATCGCCATCGAAAATGCGCTGCTTCTCGAGGAGCTCGTCGAAAAGCAGAAGCTGGAACGGGAACTGGTGATCGCTCGCGAGGTGCAGAAGGCACTGTTGCCGCGCGCTTTGCCCAGGATCCGCGGCTTCCGGCTGGCCGCAACGACCATCCCCAGCGGGATGGTTGGTGGCGACCTGTACGACGTCGTCCAGTTCGCCGATGGCTCCGTCGCCTTCGCGGTGGGCGACGTGGCCGGCAAAGGTACACCGGGGGCGATCCTGATGGCGACGCTGTACTCCACGTACCGGGGCCTGTTGCGGCGTGGATTGCAACCCGCCAAGCTGATGCGGAGCCTGAACAACCTTCTGGTGGAGCGGCTCGACACGGAGAGCTTCGCTACGCTTTTTCTCGCGGTCCTCTACCCGGACGAGAAGAAACTGTGCTACTGCAACGCCGGACACAACCCGCCGATTCTGGTTCGCGCGGATGGTCGAGCTGAGAAATTGAGCGAAGGTGGCCCGGTTCTTGGATTTCTCGCCGATCTTTCGTATACTGAAAAAGAGGTCCAGCTCGAACCGAGCGATCTGCTAGTCATGTACACGGACGGCGTGACGGAGGTCGTGAACGAGCGGGAAGAGATGTTCGGCGAGGAACGGTTGATTCAGCTTCTGGTCAAATACCGGGATCTGGATCCGCGGCCTCTGCGCGACCGGATTGTACGGAGCGTCCGGGAATTTCGTGGGGAAGCCTCACTGGAGGACGACCTTACGCTGCTGATTTTGAAAGTGCAACCGTAGAAGCTGGGGAATGGAGATGCCGCACTTGAGACTTCGTTACTACGGCGACCCCATCCTGCGGCGGTGGACGGTGGAGGTGACCACGGAAGAGCTGCGTTCGCAGAAATTCCAGCAGTTCCTCCGGGATCTGGAAGAGACAATGGTTGTAGAAGACGGAGTAGGTTTGGCCGCGCCGCAGGTGGGTAGCTCCAAGCGAGTGTGCGTGGCGAGCGACGGTGAACGCGCGCACGTGCTGGTGAACCCGCGCATCCGCGGGCGGAGCGTCCGGATGGAAACGGACGTGGAAGGGTGCTTGAGTCTGCCGGGACTCCAGGCCGACGTCCCGCGTCACTCGCGGGTCATCGTAGAAGCACTCACGCCGGCGGGCGAGAAGATCGAGATTCGGGCCAAAGGATTCTTTGCGCGCGTGCTCCAGCACGAAATCGACCACCTCGACGGGGTTCTGTACGTAGACCGGGCGGATCTCTCGACCTTGGTGTGGCTCAAAAAGGTGGGGGAGGACCAGGTGCGGAAAATCCCCACCACACTTGAGGAGGTCAAGCGGACCTACGCGCACGAGTACCATTTGAACAGGCCCGTCGAGGCGCTCACGTTTGATCCCACCCCGCGCTTCGCAGAGAAGGTGTCCGAGTAGCGTCCAATTGAGAAGGGCCGCGTGCCGGTACAACTGCAGGGGCGAGCCGGCGCCTTCCGCGCGATTGCCCTGGCAGCTCGGCTCGAGAACGAAGGGCTGGATCTCTAAGCAGTTATGGCCCGACTCGTGCCGGAAGGTATGGCCAGGCAGATGTTCGAGAAACTGGCGGAGGATGAGCCCCAGCACCTGGCGGTGGTGAAACGGATGTACGACGAACTGATGGAGTCTCCGGACATCACGTGGTACTATCTCGCCGGGGCGTTTGGGGCGGGGGATTTTTGACTCTTGCCACTGTTTTCAGTATTCGAGCACTTACGCGACCTGCTGACGAGGGCGGGGGAACTCCGAGCCTGCTCGGAACTGGATGCACTTGGCGCTTCCCTCGTGGCGGAACTCAACTCGATTCGTTACTGCCGTGACCTCCTGCTGGCCACGGACGCCGAGGAGGCGCCTCGAGTCTACCGGCAGCTGATTTCGGAGGAAAGGAAGCATTTCGAAATCCTGACACGCGGCACGGAAGAAGCGCTTCGCGACTTCTGACTCGGAGGACTGGCGGAATCCGAGTAGCCCGCGGGATCTTAGCGTTGCGAGTTCCGTGGCGATGGGTCCTGTCGTTCGCTACACGGGCGGTAGCGACTGTCCGAATTCGCGGTGATAGGTCCGAGAGTTCGAATCGCACAGATGGGAGCGAGAAGATGTCGGAAAGCCGGACATTCGAAATCATCCCTGCCAATCTGAACAACTACCCCCGCATCGGCGACACGCCCGAGCAGCAAAAGCTCCGGCGAACCATCGCCGCGCTGGACCGTGGGGAAGCGACGGTTGAGGACCTCAAGAAGGTTCAGAACGAAGTGACCCGCGAGGTGATTCAGGAGCAGGTGGACGCCGGTGTGAAGCTGGTGACCGACGGTCAGATTCGCTGGGACGACCCGATCACCTACTTCGCTCGTGCCCTGGATGGCGTGAGGATCACAGGGCTCGTTCGCTACTACGATACCAACACCTACTTTCGTCAGCCGCTGGTGGAGGGCGAGATCCGCTGGAAGGGTCCCGTTCTTGTGGAAGACTACCTGTTCGCGCGGGAAGTCAGCCCCGTTCCGGTGAAGGCAGTGGTGACTGGACCGTACACTCTGGCCAGGCTTTCGCTGGACGAGCATTACGGCGACGTGATCGCTCTCACCCGGGCATTCGCGGCGGCGCTTCGTTCGGAGCTTGGGGCACTAATTGAGGCCGGCGCGGAGGTCATCCAGATCGACGAACCCTCGTTGGTGAGGCACCCGGACCGCGCTGCAGACGCCCTGCCAGCGTTGAACGAATTGGTCGACGTGTCGAGACCGGCTCACGTGAAGATCGGGGTGCTGACCTACTGGGGCAATCTGGGCGGGATGTTGGATGAACTACTGAGCTTGCCCATCGATTTCGTGAGCCTTGATTTAGTGGAGGGACGGGCGGACCTCGAACGCCTGAAGAGCGGGGTCGATCTGAAGGGCAAATGGCTTGGGCTTGGGCTCGTTGACGGCCGGAACACGAAGATGGAGAAGCCCGAAGACGTGGCCGCCACGGTCAGGGAGCTTCAAAGCGCTTGCGGATTCGCGCGGTGCTACCTGCATCCGAGCTGCGGGTTGGAGCTTGTGCCACGGGACGTGGCGCGGCGCAAACTGGAACTGGTGGCGGCTGCGGCTCAGATCGCGGCCGAGGGATCGTGAAGCGGTAGAGGATCGAGCAGGATTCGCTGGTAAGGCCATCGGCCGGCGCGGAGGCGGATGGCTCTGGGAGCACAGGAGGCGAACATGGCATTGTTGACGACCGCGGTGGGAAGTTTCCCAAAACCCAAATACCTGACCAAGGCAAGGACTGACCACGCACGAGACAGAATCAGCAGAGAGGAGCTGAAAGAACTGGAGGAGCGAGCCACACGCGAGTGCATCGAGCTTCAAGAGAGGGTGGGCCTCGATGTGCTTGTGGACGGCGAGATGTACCGCGGCGACATGGCCACGTACTTCGCCGAAAACCTCGACGGTTTCCGGATCAGCGGCCTCGTGCGGAGCTACGGGAACCGCTACTACCGCAAGCCAATTATCGTTGGGCCGGTGCGCTGGCGGAGGCCGATCACGGTCGACTGGTTCACGTTCGCCCAGAATCTCACCGACAAGCCGGTGAAAGCGATACTGACCGGCCCGTACACGATGATGGACTGGTCCTTCAACGAATACTACCCCAACCGACGCGAAGCCGCGCTGGATTTGGCCCGGGCAATACACGAGGAAGTGCTGGCATTGCGAGACGCGGGGGCCCAATACATTCAGATCGACGAGCCGGCCATTTCTACCCGGCCAGAGGAGCTCGAGTTGGCGATCGAGACGATGCGCATCGTAACTCAAGGGGTAGAGGATCGGAAGACCATCACCCACATTTGCTACGGAGAGTTCGACAAGATCTACCCTCGCATGCTCGACCTGGCAGTGGACCAGATCGACCTGGAACTCTCCAATAGCGGCTTCGATATGCTCCAGTTGTTCCGCACCCACCCGTTCCGGAAGGAGATCGGTCTCGGGGTCATCGACGTGCACACCCACGTAGTCGAAGATGTGGACACGGTTGTCGAGCGGATCGAGATGGCCCTCGACGTGTTCAAGCCCGAGCAGGTCTACGTTGATCCGGACTGCGGTCTGAAGACACGCACGGCGGAGGAGGCCGAGGCGAAGCTGCGGGTGATGGTGGAAGCTCGGGACCGCGTACGGCAGAAAGTGGGCTTGTGAAGCCGGGCCAACTGTTTGTGCCTCAGCGCAGTGGGCGAACAAAAGCGCCGGATGCGTTCGATTGGGTGGAGTTAGCCGCCGAGCAGTCCGCGATGTGGGCTGACGGCCCCCGGGGAAGTCGTCGCTGGATTCTGACCTCGTATACCGGCCGGGTCGCCCGCATGCGAGACACACGCTAGGGGAGATCCCGTCCGGCGTTCCGTCGAGGTGACCTGCCTGTTCTTTCCCCGCTTGCTTGCCCACGACTAATGCGCATCCGCGGACCGCAGAGGAGCGAGATGGCCCGACACGAACGGTTCAAGTTCCCCACCCTGGACGACCTGCTGCGCAAAGCGGAAGAGATCGGCGTAGAGCTGCCGGTTTCGCGTCGCCTCGAGGTGCTGTTCGAGCCGGTCGTGATCGCCGGCCGCAAGCTGGCCAATCGCTTCGCCATTCACCCGATGGAGGGCTTCGACGCTGACCCGGAGGGCGGGCCGGGGGAACTCACTTTTCGTCGCTACCGCCGGTATGCTGAGGGGGGTAGCGCACTCATCTGGTTCGAAGCGACTGCCGTGGTACCAGAGGGCCGCTCGAATCCGAGGCAACTCTACTTGCACAGGGACTCCGTGGAGGGATTCAAGCGGCTCGTGGAGGGGACGCGCAGGCGGGCCTACCGGGGGCAGGAGCTGTTTCTCGTACTCCAACTGACTCATTCCGGCAGATACAGCAAGCCCGAGGGGAAACCTAGGCCCATCATCGCTCACCACAGTCCTGTGCTGGACCCTCAACACGGTTTGCCGCCCGACTACCCGCTGATCTCCGACGAGGAGTTGGACAGCCTTCAGGAGCGCTTCGTCGAAGCCGCAAGGCTCGCTCGAGAGGCGGGCTTCGACGCGGTCGACATCAAGGCGTGCCACCGGTACCTGGTTTCCGAGCTCTTGGCCTCATTCACGCGGGAGAATAGCCGGTACGGAGGATCGTTCGACAACAGAACGCGATTCTTGCGGGAGACGGCCAGCCGCATCCGGTCGGAAGTGCCCGAGCTCGTGGTCACGAGCCGTCTGAATCTTTTCGACGGGCACCCGTATCCGTACGGGTGGGGTTCGAGCCGCGACGGCAAAAACCAGCCGGACCTCACTGAGCCGAAGCAGCTCATTCGCGAGCTGGTGCGAATCGGCTACCCCTTGCTCAACGTGTCGGTCGGGAATCCGTACTACAATCCTCATCTTGGCCGGCCATTCGATCATCCGATTGCCGGTGCCTCTGTCCCCGACGAGCATCCGCTACGCGGTGTGGAGAGACTGATTCGGCTGGCAGCGGAGATTCAGCGAGAGTTTCCTGACCTGCCGATAGTGGGCACGGGCTACACCTGGCTGCGACACTACATGCCGTATGTGGCGGCGGCGGTCGTTGAGCGCGGCTGGGCGACCCTCATCGGGCAGGGTAGGGGCGCCTTTGCTTACCCCGGTTCCGTGCGGGATT
>CAYXFI010000020.1:0-21358 GCA_964464205.1 uncultured Cytophagia bacterium | reverse complement strand
AACCTGTCGATCATGCGCGGCACACCCAACACTTCGCGACCGATCAAATAGCCGCCGCGCAGATGGCAGCCGCCGCGGTTCGTGGTAGCGTAGGCCAGTCCCTGGCCCTGTGCGCCCCGCGGATCGTAGCCCGCCAGTTCCTGACCCTTGACCGTCATGCTCAACTCGGGGTGACCGTGCTTCGTGGCGAATCGAAGAGAACCCTCGGCGAGCTCGTCGCCCACGCCCTCGCGGTGCGCGATCTTCTCCAGGTACTCCAGCAACTTCTCCTTCTCGCCGAAGCGGATGCCCGCGTCGTAGTAGCCCCGTTCCGTCATCTCCATCGCGCAGGAAAGGGTGACACCGGCGGACATGGTGTCGAGGCCGAGCCGGTTGCACAGGTAGTTCGCCTGCGCGATGAGTTCCAGATCGTGAATGCCGCAATTGGCTCCCAGGGCCCAGCTGGTCTCGTACTCGGGGCCTTCACCCTCCTCGTTCCCCACGCGCGTTCGCCGGGAGCATTGAATGATGCACCCCCAGCAGCCGTCCTTCCGAACAAGAATCGTGTCCGTCAGCGTTTCTCCCGAGATCTCCTCCGCCTCCTCGAACATGTTGTCGCGGAAATTGTAGGCGGGGAAAACCCCGGCCTCGTTCATGATGTTGATCAGAACGGACGTGCCGAACTCGGGCAGACCCTTCGAGGTGATCGGATGAGCCCGCAGCCATTTGTTAGCCTCGTAGGTCACAAACTTCATCCGGTCCCGATCCGCGATTTCCACGACTCTGAGACCCCGCGCCACGATCGCCTTGAGGTTCTTTGAACCCATCACTGCGCCGACGCCACCTCTGGCGAAGGCTCGGTGCTTCTCGTTGATGATTCCCGCGAATCGGACCAGATTCTCGCCCGCCGGCCCGATGCAGGCCACCGATGCCCGTTTCCCCTCGCGCTCGAGCAGGATCTCGGTCGTCTCGTGAGTGTCCTTGCCCCAGATGTCCGACGCATCCTTGATCTCGATCCCTTCGTCGCTCACGAGCAGGTACACCGGCCTGGGAGCCTTGCCCTGGATGATCAGAGCGTCAACACCGGCTTTCTTGAAGATCACGCCGAACTTGCCGCCGGTGTTGGCATCGGTCACCGTGCCGGTGAGCGGCGATTTGGTGGACACACTTGCCCTGCCCGACGTGGCTGCCGTCGTCCCGGTCAGCGGCCCAACGGCGAAAACCAGTCGATTCTCCGGAGAAAACGGGTCGATTCCGGGCTCAAGCTCGTCCCACAGCACCTTCGCACCAAATCCGCGCCCGCCCAGAAAACGCTGCCACACCTCCTTGTCGAAAGGTTCGTCTCTGATCTCGCTCCGGGTCAGGTCCACCCGTACAACGCGTCCCATCCAGCCTGGCATCTTCTCACCTCGGTCCTTGGGCCCAGTTTCAACCACCCGCGATCAGCGGAAACACGCTCAGCACGTCCCCGTCCTTCAACACCTCGTCTTTCTCCGCGTGCACGCCGTTGCGGAGCAGAATGTACGCACCATCTCCTTTCAACCCCACCCTCGTGAGCACATCCGTCACTTTCGTGCCTTCCGGCAACATCAGCTCCTTCTCTTTTGCCCCCACCTTCTCACGTAGGCTCGCGAAGAATCTGCACTTGACGGTCATCGCCAGCATCACCTCACTTCGAGGCTGTGCAAATCCTGCGAAGAGAAGGGATCCCTGCCCGTGGAGCAGTAGCATGTCCTCCTCGACCGACAGGGTGCACCGGCGGCTCCCGCGCGTAAGACCGACCAGACAGGATGCCAGCCGCACTCGCTTGCGCGGGGGCAAACGCCTCCTTTGCTCAGCTCCGAACGTCCTGGCAGCCCGACCGGCCGAAGCCGGAGACCCTGTCGGTTCAATCCTGCGCCGACTCCTCCGGCCTCGCTCCGGAGTGTCCTCGAGCCGCGCTCCCAGCCGCCCACCGCACCAGCAACCAAGAACGGACGAGTCGTGGGACGGCCACAGTCCCCTCGGAGCCTTTTCCTTCTTCGCCGCTCAGCTCCGCCTCGGCAGCCGAGGAACGACTTGCCAACGTCCGACGGCGCAGGGACATCGACCCGTACCCGCCCGGGTAGCCTCACCGAACGCCCCTACCCAGCGCCCGTCGGATTGAGCGCCCGACGGGCTCGATCCGAAACTGTCCTTCCACGTACGCGTCATCCACTTGCTTTGTCCCCTCACCCCCATCGAGCGGTCGACCTGTCGCGATCCACCGCCACCGCGTGCTTCCAAAAGACCGGGCAGCAGCCTGCAAGTCAACCGCTTCTTCTACTCGTGGAGGCTCCAGGCTACCCGAGCGCGGAAGATCGGAGCCAGCGCGTCCCCACGCTCATCCGGAGCCGTGTCTCTTCGGCCCGGCCTGACCTTCCAGCGTTCCCAGTTCCCTCGCCGTCCGGACGGTCAAAAGCCTTTGTTCTTTGAGACGTAGGTACCTTTCGCGGGAGCGACGTTTCGTGGCTTCGCGGTAGGCCTCGTCCTCGTGATATCGCCTCCGCGCGCGCTCGCGCACCGCTTCGCGGTACTGATCATCTTCCCGGTAGCGACGCCGGAGACGGGCCAAAATCTCCTCGCGGTGACGCCAGTAGTAGCTCTTTCCTCTCTGTCGAGCGGGGTTCTTCTGCACTTCTCCAGGGACCTGGGTCGTAGAATCTCGCATCGCACTCCTCCTGCTTGCTTCGTCCGACTGTGCGTTCCGCTTCGATCGCCGTCCGACCGTTCCTGTTTCCGTCACCGTCCGATGCGAGACCACCACTTCTCGTCGGTGAGGAGGGTGGCATTGAACAGCACGAGTTCGGGAAAAGAGCTCGCCTTGCGCAGCGCAAGTCGGAGCCGTTTCAGGTCCCCCCGGAAGTAGCCGAGGTGCAGGGCGGCTGCGACCTCGGTCTCCGGCGGCACCACTTCCCAAACCCGCTTACTGCAGCCCTCTACCGACATCCACGCTGGATCGTAGTCCTCCTCTGGGCTCCCGTCGGTCCTTTTGGCCTCTTTTTCCCCCACTGCCGGGAAGAAGAGCCCCACGCACAATCGCACACCGAGCGTTGCGATGGACGTCTGTCCGTAGTCCCTCACAATCCACCGGTTGCCGAACTCGTAGTCCGGCCTAGCCCAATTCACCCCCTGCTGGAAGCTACGTGGCAGCCAACCCCCAACGACCAATCCAAGCCATTTGCTCGAATCAGTTTGCTCAACCTTCGTCTTCGCCTCGGCAACGAACTGGTGGATCGCCTGCGCTCGCCAGAACAACCACTGTCGAAACCACTGGCCCGCCTGAAGAGCGTCCGGCTCCGGAGGGCGGACGAAAACATCGCCAGGCCACTCCTTCAGCGTCACACCGAGCCACTTTTCGAAAGCCTCACGCGCAGCGGAACCGAAACCGGACCAGACGTCCGGGAATTCGACGCCCACCAGCCAGATGCCTTCCACCTCGGGCCTGGAAGCCAGCTCAGCCAAGAAGCGCAGTTCCGCTTTGCGCACTGCGGGCAGCACAGGACTGAGGCGAACCCAGCCGATCTTCTCGTTCTCGTCGTCGCGCTTCAGCCCGGAAGGGGTGTAGCGCGTCAGGCACCAATTGCGAGGACCGTGGTAGACCAGACCTTCCTTCAGCCTGGCGTTGCCCCCGTAGAAGACGTACACGCCCGCGGCCACGCGCAAACCTCTAGACCCGGCCCGTCCCGAGACGGCCTCGAGCACATCCCGCCCTCCCAGGGGTTTGATCAGGTCGCGCGCCACCGGGAAGGATGCCGTAGGGATTAGCGCTTCGCCCGTTCGTGACTTTACCTCCACGACAATCCCGCGCGCGCCGGCCGCCGCTGCGCTGTCCACCAACGCAAGCACCTGATCAGCCGACCCAGCGCGCTCGAGCGCACCAGCGTCCAGCCAGACCCACAAGTCCTGCGTCGCGTTTCGCCGGCTGCAACCGGCTAAGACAAACGAAACCACGAGCGTGCCAATCACCCGAACCGTTCGACCCATCCTGCGCCAGCTCATTGACCCACCTCTGCGAGAACGTACGGCCCGCGAGGGATCACCGCGATCTTCGCGTCGCTCCCCTGCTTGTCGAGCGCCGCCGTCAGCGCTTCGTCGAAGGGCTGGTACGTCCGAACCGGCACGAGCCGCCGCTCTTCTTCGGGCAGCGAATCGTTCACGAACAGCACTTCGGCCTTGTGCAGGACCTTCACAAGCTCTTGGTACTGCCACTGGTCGATTGCGAAGAAATCGCCCCGCGTGAGCACCCGTTCGAAATCCCACGGATCCGGAAACTGTCGCAGCAATTGTACGAAATCGCGACTCCCCAAGCCCTCGCTGCATTCGGCAGCCAGAATGATTGTTCCGCCCTCTTTCACCACGTTCATCGCGGCCGTCACCCCCTTGACCGCTTGATAGAACGTTGCGTCCAAAGGGTAGCCCGCGCTGGTGGTCACCACAATGTCCACCGGCTCCGGGAGGGTGTCGCGCACGTGCTGGCGCACGAACTCCACCCCGGCGTAGAACGACTCCTCCAGTTCGCCGGAGAATACCCCCACAATCTGGCGCGATTCATCTAGCGCGACGTCCACAGCGAAGTCCACACGGGCCATCCGCGCCACCTCAAGGGCCTCGCGGTGAACCGGGTTGCCTTCCAGCACCCCCTCCCGAGCGTTCCGGTGAGACAGAATTCGGGGGCCGTGGAACCGGCGCATTGTCTCCACCGATACCAGCCCGGGACACACGACCTTGCGTCCGCCGGAAAAGCCCGCCATCAGATGCGGCTCGATGAACCCGGTCACGATGTGTAGGTCCGCCTCGACGAACCGGCGGTCCACGTAGGCAGGAGTGCAGCTCCGCGTGGTGCCCAGGTAAACGTGCTGCCCGGGGTCCCGGGCCACGTGGTTCACGATTCGCAGTTCCCGCGCCAGTTCCTCCCCCACCAGCTCGATCAATTCCTGACCCTCGTTGGGCCGATGCAGCCCCGTCGCGATCACGACCGTGACTCTTTCGCGGGGAATCCCCGCCTCTTCAAGTGCGCTCAGAATCGGCGGCAGAAGAATCCGATTCGGCACCGGCCGGGTGATGTCCGAAATGGCGATGCACGCATTCGAACGACCCGCGGCAATCTCCTGAAGCGGGGCGGAACCAATCGGCTCCCGCAGGCTGTCGGCAACGGCTTTCAGAGGATCATCAAGAGGGCGTGCAGGCTGCATCCGCAGCACTTTGACCAGATTCCGGTCCGGCACGTCGATTTCCAGCCCGCGACGCCCGTAGTCAATTCGCAGTTTCACGCGCTTCCTCCACCTCGTTCGGGAAGCCCTGGGCAGTTCTCCGGCAACCGCCCCGACGCAGAACCGCGGCCTGCATCGATTCGGAAGAACCCACGAGTGCCGCGGTCACGGCTGCTTTTCCAGGCGTCAGGCTCCGCAATCAGGCCCAGCCCGCCGGCTCGCCTCCAACCCGTTCCCGTTCGATTTTCTGCTGGTACCCGCTTTCGCGATAGGCGGCGAGGGGATCGGCGGGCAAGCCTCTGTCCGTCCTGGCCTTGGCCAGCAGAGGCTTCACGTCCGTCCAGAATGCCCGTCTGAGGATCTCTTCCGCGTCGACCACTCGGTTCTCTTTCTGCGCCCGGTGCAACGCTTCGCGATCCACCAACAGAGCACGGACGTACGTCTCCTGGACCGTCACCACCGACTGGATCATCGCTTCAATCTTGGGCTTGATGTTGTGGCTCTGGTCCAGCATGTAGGCCACGTCGAACTCCTCGGGGGCCTCGAGTTCCACCTCGACCAGCTCGTTGAAGATCAGGAACAGATCGTAGGGATCGATCGATCCCACGGTGAGGTCGTCGTCGGCGTACTTCCGGCTGTTGAAGTGGAAACCGCCGAGCCTCTTCTCTCGCAGCAGAATGGCGATGATGTAGGGGACATTGGTGCCCAAGGGGTGGTGCCCCAGATCGACCAGTACCTTGGCGCGCGGACCGAGTTTGGTGCACAGCAGGTACGAGGTACCCCAATCGGGGACGTCGGTGTGGTAGAACGCTGGCTCGAAGAACTTGTACTCCACCGCCATCACCATGTCTTCGGGCATGGCCTCGTAGACCTCGCGGAGGGCTTCCTCCAGCCAAGCGAGGCGCCAACGGAAGTTGCCCTGCCCGGGGTAGTTGGTGCCATCCGCAAACCAGGGCGTGAACAGCTTCGAACCCACTTGTCTCGCAATTTCCAGACACTCCAGCATGTGATCCACGGCCTTGCGACGCACGGCGGGATCCGTGTGCGTGACGCTCCCGAACTTGTACTCCTGGTCCTGGAACAAATTCGGGTTCACCGCGCCGATTCTCAGGCCGAGACGCTCAGCGTGCTCTTTCAACTGGCCGAAATCATCCACTTTGTCCCACGGGATGTGGATGGCCACAGACGGGGCCACACCGGTGAGCTTGTGAACCTGGGCCGCATCCTCGAATTTCTCGAACACGTTCCGCGGTACGCCGGGCTGGTGGAACACGCCGAACCGAGTTCCGCTGTCCCCGTACCCCCACGAGGGTGTCTCCACCGCCAGCGACATTGCCTTCTGCTCCACCCGGTCCACATCCACGCCCTGGCTCTCCAAGCGACGCCGGAGCAACTCGTAAGCTTCCCGCCAGTCCGTCTCTCCCGATGCCATTGGATCCTCCGCCTTTGCCACGCTTGCGTACGGGAAAACCGATGCCCAGTTGCCGCTGCTGCCCCTCTACACCTTTCGGGACTGCAAGAACTGCAGGAAACGCAATGCGTCGTCGAACATCTGCACGTTGTTGAACATGACGTAGTTGAGCTGACCCGCATGCAGCTTGCGCGCGATCAGCTCGAAATCTTCCTCCGTGTGCACGTAGCGATAGCCGGTGCGGCCGTGCAGGCGGTAGTACGTCGTTCCCTCGGTAACGCTGTCGTTCTTCAGCGGATCGACGCAATGGATCAGATCGAGCTCCCAGCAGAGTTCGGCCACCAGCTCCGGAGGCCAGTCACCGCGAGGTTCCCAGGCAAATCGGAACCTGCGTCGGTCAATCGTCCGGAAGAAGGCTCTCAGGTTCGTCAGGTGCTCCTCACTCGGTCCGAACCGCGCCGGGCACTGGAACACGATCACCGTGGCCCCGAGGGACTCCGCAAACTCGGCTGTGCGCTCCCACGCACGCATCACCTCATCCGTCGGACGGAAACTGCCGTACCGCTGCTTCGCCCCGTCCGGGATCGGCTCGCGCAGCCGTCGGTACGTCGGGCTGGAGGGCTCGTGCGTGATCAGTTGCCAGGCCTTCATCGTGAATTCGAAGCCCTCCGGGGCTTCCGCTCTCCACTTCTCCGCCGTTTCCAAACGAGGAAGCTGGTAGAACGTTTGTTGAATCTCCACGATGTCAAAGGCGGAGTAGTACTTCTGTTTCGAGACGGTGTAGCCACAACATCCCACGCGCACCGTGGCAGCCATCGTCTCACCTCGGCGAAAGGCGCGCCCGGCATCGCGGGCAGAACTCCTTGCCCTTTCGGTCCGTGTCGGCCAGGGAGTTGCTGAAGAACATCACGCACCGCGGATTCGAACAATGGCCGAGACCAAACACGTGACCGAGTTCGTGCACGGCTTCCTTCACCACCCGCTCTCTGTAGACCTGGTCCTCTACTTCCCCACCCATTAGCCCCCAGTGCAGACGGAATGTCGAGATGATGGCCAGCTCCGCCGCGGGGTCCGCCTCTCCGAAGACGAAATTCAGGCCTTCGACGTACAGGTCCACCCCGGTCACCGCCAGCAGCGGCCGTTGCTTCGAGGAGACGACTTTCGCCAGCTTCTGCAGGATCGAGGTTGAGTGGTACTGCTGCCGACGCGGAGAGAACGCGCTTGCGGGTATCGGAAAGACCGCAGGCCTGGCCAGCTCGACCGTTGCGCCGAAGATCCGTCCGAGCTCCGCTTGCAGCAGCCGCAGTTCCTCCGCCATCGGATCGCCGACGGCGCACAGGTAGATCCTCCGACCCGACATCCCGCTCACGCTCGTTTCTTCGCCTCGTCCTCTCGGTCCAGACCGAGAGCGCGCAGAAACTCCATCCCACGCTTCGCCTGTGCCGCGCTCACCTTGGGATGGATCTCCATCACGGCCAGGATCTCCGAGCGCTCCAGGTACGGTCGCAGCAACTGCCAGTCAATGTCGCCGTCCCCCGGTGCTCGGTGATCGTCGATGCCCCGGCAGTCGTGGAGGTGAAAGCCCAGCAGGTGCTCACCGTAGCGCCGCAGGGGCTCGTCCTGCTGCCAGAAGCCGAGCGCCTGAAACACCTGCGCGTGACCGGTGTCGTGCCAGTACCCGACCCGTCCTCCCTCGAACTCGCGGAACAGGATCTCGAATTCGTCGATGTCCGGGATCTGGTGATAGCGGTAGCGGTTCTCGATCCCGAGCCATACGCCGTGCTTCTCCGCCTCGGGGTGGATCTCGCTCAAGCTGCGCAGCACCGCGTTCAGATACGGATCGCGGTGCTTCTTCCTTTCCGCCAACTTGCGCCGCCGGAAATCCTCCACTTCGGGCTCGCCGATTTTCCCCTGCCGGAAGAACTCGAAAAACCGGTCGGCGTCGTGTTCGAACTCAACCTCCCCGAGATGAAATACGACAACGCGCGCCCCCAGCTCAGCAGCCAAGCGCACGCTCCCAACGGCGAGCTCCACCGCGCCGCGCCGCTCTTCTTCGTCCAGCGACGATAGTTTCAGCGCATCTCCGGAGGCTTGCGATTGGTCCATCCACTCGGGCAAGGGTGCAGGATTGTGCACGCTGGTCACGCACACCCTACCCTTGTGCACAGCCTCTTTCAGTCCCAAAACCACCGCCCGGGTGACACGGTAGTCCACCTCCAGGCAACCCAGTCCCAGTTCCTCCACCGCCTGGAGGATCTGTTCAGCGCCCTCCACCTTCGTGGCAAGCCACGCAGTGGAAATCCCTAACCGGCTCATCGCTTTCGGTCCGCTCCTGTTTGGACCCAGTCAGTCCAAATGAATCCACAGATCCAATTCTTCCGGAGGCTCGCCGCGCATCTCGCGGGCGCCAACCCCTCTCGTGAAGCCACTCATCGGAGAAGTGTCAAATCCACAGTCTGAAAACCAGCTTTTGTCTGAAACCGGCACTACCCCTCGCTCTTTGCGAAACGCCCCTCCGGCGCCGCCGGACCGCACCGCCCGCGCTGGGTGGGCAGCTGCGGGGCGTTGCCGCCCCCGCTCACGAGCCAGCCCAACCGTTCACCCACCCACGGCGAACTGGAACACCTTGATCTCGTCCCCGTCCTCGAGCTTCTGATTCCAGTCGACACGGGAGCCGTTTCGGGCAACAAGGGCGATCTGGTTCAGGGGAGCTCCGCACGCGTTCAGAGCGTCATACACCGTGGCGCCGTCGGGCAGATCGATCTCGCGCGCTTCCCGCCCGTCGTTGTACTTGCGCAATTCCCCGTGAAACTTGACCGTCACCTTCAACGCGCCCTCCCAGGCACCCACTGTCGAACCCAGCCGCCACCGCCTGCGTCCGGCCCCGCGGACCCGCAGAGGCTAGGCTCAAGCAACCGGAAGTCTCGTCGGGGCACCCGCCCGCATAACGTCCTGGTAGACCCTCCTGCTCCTCCCGGCCGCCGGCAGCCCCCCAACGGCTCTCGGCTCCGGCCCGTTTCACCCTACGATGCTGCCAACCCTGCTTCCACTTCCACGATCTGGTCCAGACCGAGCCGGGCCAGAGTCTCCGGAGTGGGTCTTCCCTCCTCGTCCCAGCCCATCGCGTGGTAGTACTCGGTCCGCAGGCGGTCGAGGTCCACCACGTGACCCTTCGCAGGACCGTTGGCCAGCGGCTCCCGTAGGCAGCGGGCCGGGAGCGTGTCGTCCTGCTTGCCGAAACCTTCCCGCAGATTGAACAGCCGCGCGAGGTTCGTGATCCTTTCCCCGACTCTTTCCAGCTCACGTGGATTCCGGTAGCCGAATCCCGTGGCCGGATTGACCATCTGATGGATCTCTTTAAGCGTGAAACCGAACTTGGTGAAGTAGCACAGGATGCAGGCGTCCACGACTGCTGTGTCGAGCTGGTTGCTGCGGAACAGCAGGGCCTTGCCCTCGAGCGTGAGGGGATCTGCCCCGCCCAGCAGTTCGGTGATCGGCGAACCGTGCAAATGACAGGCTCCGCGCTCGGCGATGGCGTAGCTCAACGCGATCCCCTTAGCCGCACGTGGCAGATACCCCGGCATTTCCAGGCCCTTCACGTGCATCGCGAATCTCTCGGTGCCCGGGAAATTCCTGCTGATCTCCCGCACGCCTTTCTCCAGCAGGGAGCCAATTCCCTGGCCCGTGGCGATTTTCTCCGTCAGGGCTACCAACGCATCGGCGCTGCCGAACCGTGCTTCGATACCGTCCAGATCCGGCTTCCCCACGAAGCCTCGCTCGTACAGCTCCATCGTGAACGCCACAATGCCGCCGACGCTGATCGTGTCCACCCCGTACTTGTCACACAAGTAGTTGGCGTACAGGATCGCGTCGCGATCCACGACCCCTGTGTTCGACCCCAGGGCGAAGGTGGTCTCGTACTCCGGACCGTCCACCCAGATGCCGTACCGCTCCGAGTAGGCGATCTTCGTGCAGGCAATGGGACAGCCGTGGCAGGCCGATGACTTCTTCCAGTAGGGTCGCCAGCTCTCGCAGCGCAGCTCTTCGGCACCGTCGAACTGGCCGCTCTGGAAATTGCGGGTCGGGAGTCCACCGGCCACGTTCACGAGCTCCAAAATGTTCACGGTGCCGTCCGTCTGCATGCGCTTCACCTGCGAGCTCATCCGGAGCATCCGTCCGGCCACCCACACTGCCTCCTCGAATCCCTCCGGATCGAGCACGCGCACCTCGCCGTCTCCTTTGACGACGAGCGCCTTCAGGTTCTTCGACCCCATCACGGCGCCACCGCCGCCCCGAGCGAGGCTCCGGGTCTCGCAGAACACACCGGCAATGGGAGACTTCCGCTCCCCCGCAGGGCCGATGACGGCGCTCACCGCTTCATCCCCGAAGCGTTCCGCCAGGCGCTTTCGCACTTCGAAGACGTCCAGCCCCCAGAGATCGGGCGCGGGCTCCACCGCCACCCGGTCGTTTTCGATCACAAGCACAGACGGCTCGGGGGCGCAGCCTTCGAGGACGACGGCGTCGTAACCAGCGTACTTGAGCACCTCGCCGAAGAAACCGCCGGCGTAGGAGTCGAGAATTGCACCATTCGCCGGACTCTTGGTGACCAGGCCCACCCGCCCAGCCGTGGGGGCAATGGTGCCGGTCAGTGGGCCCGTCACGAAAATCAGCCGATTCTCGGGACCCAACGCCGGCGCACCCGGTGGGAGCTCCCTGTACAAGAGCCACGTGCCCAGCCCCCGACCGCCAAGCAGCAGGCGCGCTACTTCATCCGGGATCCGTTCGCGACGCACCGCGCCGTCGGTGAGATTCACACGGAGGATGCAGTCTTTGTAGCCGCGGCCTTCAAGCGACATGGGCTTCTTCCTCGACCTCTTTCTCCTTCGGCAAGGCCACGATTGCGTCGTACTTGCACCAGCGGACGCACTGCGGTTCCCCGTCGCACAGATCGCAGATCAGCGGGTAACCCTCCTCGTCGGTGAATACCACGCCAAACGGACAAGCCTTCTGGCATTCCATACACAGATCGCACAGGTCCCGATTCAGCCGGATGATCCCGCGCTCGTCGTACGTCAGCGCGCCCGTCGGGCAAGCCTCCACACACTTCCCGCACAGGGTGCACACGTACGGCCGGAAAGCGGGACGACCATCCAGGAACGAGCGGTGCTCCACTCGCAGACGTACGCGTGAATGCCCGTACCCTCCGTTGTGCGCGCTCGAGCAGGCGAGCAGGCAAAGGTCGCAGCCCGTGCAACGCGCGCTCACCGTGCCGAGACGAATTCGCTTGCCGTGCAGGGGATTGGTGATCTCGTCCACCGTCTTCCCGCCGTGAACGAGGGCCACAATGTCCTGCACCATCTTGCGCGGATCTTTGGCTTTGGTGACGTTTCGGCCGAACACGGTCCCCGCAGCTCCGGCCCGGAGTGCTTCTTCGACCACCTCTAGCGCATCCCGTGGGTGATCGGACTTGGCTCCGCCCAGCACGAGCACGGGCACCTGCGCCACCCGGCAGAGCTCCCGGAAGGTGTTCACGTCCCCGGTGTAGGGGATTTTGAGGGCGTCCGCGCCTATTTCAACTGCGATGCGGGCCGAGGCGATCAGAATCTCGGCGATGTTCACACCGGTCACCATGCCGCCCACGGCCATCGGCTCGATAATCAGCGGCAGTCCGATCCGCCGGCACTCCTTCGCGTACTCTGCCGCCTGCTCCAGATTCAGAGCTTCGAACTCGTCATCGTACCCGATGAAGTAGTAGATCGTGATGGCCGATGCTCCCATGGCCAGGGCGTCGCGTGCGAAAGAGGTAGCCCGCTTCCGGAAGTTGATCACCGGCAGCACGTTGCTCACGTTGCTGGCGCCCAGGCGCGGGAGGTTCATCCAGTCCGCCCGGATTA
This sequence comes from uncultured Cytophagia bacterium, assembly GCA_964464205.1. GTDB lineage: Bacteria > Zhuqueibacterota > Zhuqueibacteria > Oleimicrobiales > Geothermoviventaceae > Zestofontihabitans. The sequence continues at coordinate 8,843 of CAYXFI010000020.1, read as the reverse complement.
GCAGGGCGGGCTTGTCGCGGCCCAGGAACATGTGGCCCAGTCGCTGAGCCGTGCCGTAGCTCATCAGGACGCCGTCGGCGCCGCCCTCGATCACCTGCTCCAGAATGGGCCTGAGCCGAATCACGTTCTCAGTGGGATCCGACATCCAGCCGTGATCGGCCGCCACGCACACGGCGCGCCCGTCGCGCGGGTCGAAAAGGCGATTCAGCCGAGCCCGTTTCCCACTGAGCAATGTCACGACGGCTCCTCCTCCCCACCTTCGCAAAAGGCCCGCAGCTCGGCTACCTTCTCCGTCCACCGTTCGGATGTGAGGGCCTCCTCGCCGAGCACGACACCCCCGTAGCCGACGTCCCTGAGCCCTGCGATCTCACCCGCTGGCGGGAGAACGTCCCTGCGCTCGAGTACGGGAATCGTGAGCCAGTTGGCCAGCAGTTCGCGTTCCTCCTGCCTCACCGGCGGAACGATCACCGCATCGACCCCCGCCTCCATCAGGAACGACGCCGCCAGTTTCACGACCCCGTCGTGATTCACCGGGCGAACTTTGGGTCCCACTGGCAGCACCTCCGCCACCAGCGGCAGGGACGCCGAGTAGCAGGCGCGCGCGAGGTGGGAGATTTGCTCAATGTTGTCGGCTTCGAATTCATCGTCGAAACCCATCAGCAGGGAGCACACCATACCGGAGGCTCCGAGCAACAGCGCATCCTCCGCGTCGGAGATGACTACGCGATGGACCTTTTGAACTGGAAGGGGGAAATCGTCCGGGCGCAGGGCGTTGGTCCAGTCCGCGCGCACCAATCCCGCCGCGTACACCTTCCCTCCCAGCAGGTCCGCGTGCTTCTCCATCGCTCCGGGGTTGAGGATGATCGCGTGGAACAGGCGCGTGGCCGTTTCGAGGACCGGACGAACCTCCGCCAGGACGGGCGTAGGCCCAGTCGATCCGCTGCGGGAAAGATCGAGGAGCAACGCGAAGCGCGCCTCCTCGGGCAGGAAGTAGCTCTGGCGCACCTGTTTCCCAATTGGAACCGCCACCGGCCACCTCCTCACTGGGGTGTTCGTTCACAACGGCGTGGCGTCGAGCAAATTGCTAACGGAACCCCCTCTCCTGGCCTCCCGACCCCTGACGGATTCCCCCTTCCTTCGCTACTGCATCCGGTCGCCCACGCTACGAACCCGCCGGCCTCCCTCCCCGGAGCTACGTGGTGTCCGGTACCTGGTCTTCGTAGAACCGCTGCACGATGCTCAGCGCTTCCTCTGGCTCTTCCGCCACATCGTAGAGCTCGAGATCCTCCGGAGAGATCTTGCGCATCTTGGCAACCGGATTGGCAAGCCAACCGAGCAGGCCCTGCCAATACCTGCGGCGCATCAGCACAATGGGGAACCGCCGGATCCGGTGCGTTTGAATGAGCGTGAGCGCCTCGAACAGCTCATCCAGGGTGCCATACCCACCGGGGTACACGATGAACGCTTTTGCGTACTTGACCAGCATCACCTTGCGAACGAAGAAGTAGCGGAACGTGATCAGCTTGCCTACGTACCGATTGGGCTGCTGTTCGAGCGGGATTTCGATATTCAGCCCAACGCTGAGCCCGCCGGCTTCCTGAGCCCCTCGATTGGCGGCTTCCATGATCCCCGGTCCGCCACCGGTGATGATCGTGTAGCCAGCCTCAGCGAACAGCCTCCCCAGTCGCCGCGCACTTTCGTAGTCCTTCGATTCTCGACCGGCTCGGGCGGAGCCAAACACCGTGACCGCTGGCCCCACCTCCGAAAGCTCCTCGAACCCTTCCACGAACTCCGAGATGATCCGAAAAACTCGCCAGCTGTCCTCGAGGTAGAAATGATTGACCTGTCCGTTGTAGGTCCTGAAAGTTCGATCCTGCATGTACGTCTCCTTCCGGCAGCCCAACCCCGTTTCTACCCGTGGTCACTCCAGGATGAATCTACGAAAAACGGCCAGGCTCGGCAACGTCTTTTCGAGAATCCTGGTCGGCCGGGCCGGCGGACGCACCGCTAGCGGAATGTGCTACAGGACCCGCCTCCGCTCCAGACACGGCCCCGGCGGTTGTGCCCTTCACTCGCGATCCGTCACGTCCACGATGACGGGCTCTCCCGAACCTTTCTTCAGGTGGATCATCACGATCTCAGGACGGCAACCCAGGCGCACGGGCACCGCCGTATTCCCCGCCCCCAGATTGGTGTAGCCCCACATCCCGTCCCTCCGCCACAGCCCAGCGCCAAGACTCCTGGGAGCACGGATGTTCAGGAACAGCGGTCCCACGCGAGGGAGCTGAATCTGCCCGCCGTGGGTGTGACCGCACAGGTACAGGCGAACTCCCATCCGAGCCGCCTCCCCGTACAGCTCGGGCGTGTGGGCGAGGAGAATCAGGAACGCGTCCTTTGGTACCCCACGCAAAGCTCGCGGCAAATCCGCCGCCTCGTAGAAGTGCGGGTCATCGACGCCGGCAAGGCAGAGCGTTTGCCCGTCGCGCTGTAGACATTCGGACCGATTGTTCAGGAAACGAATGCCAAGCTCCTCCAGCGCCGGCAGCAGCTCATCTGGATCGTGATTGCCGCGGACCGCCAGGATCCCGTCGTGCGTCCGCACAGCACCGAGCAGGCGGCGCATCAAAGGCAAGACAGCTTGCCAGTCGCGTTCGAACCGGAGGTGGAAATCGCCGGTGAAAACGACCAGATCGGCCTCCGCCCTGCGGACCAGAGGGACGAGAACTTCCAACAGTGGCGGGAAACCGTCGAGGTGAAGATCCGAAATGTGTAGGACCCGGTAGTCGTGAAACGCTCGCGGGAGATCGGGATACCACAGCTCCAACCGTCGCAAACGCACATCGGTGGCGTTTCGGAGTCCGCGCCCGTACACGCCCAGCAGCTTCAGCAGAACCTTTGCGATCGGTCCGAAGAGGTCGACGTTCTCGATGTGAAAGTGTCTGCGCAGGCTGAGAGCGATTGTCGAAAGCACCGTTCCGGTTCCAGGAAATCGTATTTCCGGAGTGCGAGTGGAGCACGGTTCCCCGCCGCACCCGAAGTGTGCAAGTCCCGTCTTAAGAACGAACCGGCTCAGCCCGGAACGCGCCCGTTCCAGGCCCGCCACTTCGCCTGCGCCTCCCGGTCCGGGCCGCCGTCCAGTTGCAGACCGAACGTCCCTTTGGGCACCTCCAGCAGGGCCTTCCCCTTCCAGTGCAGCCCGGTCAGCACTGTTGCGGAGTAGCCGATACCGGCCTCGTCCTCCCACACGTGGGCGAAGTGGGCATCCGTCTCCAGCTCCCCGGCACTCACCGCGCCAGACGCGTAGGAGTACCGCGGGCGCACGTTCTCGCTCAGTCGTTCCCGGTCCAGGTCGAGTTTGATGAGGAGGGTACTCGGAATTCCGTCCCTGCCGCGAAACCGAAAGGCCACCGCGCCGTCATCCCAGGAGGTGGGCACTGGCTCCACCGCCCGCGCGCGGGTCTCCCAATCCTCACTCGACCCGAGCGGTGCCAGATGGGTAACGAAAATCGACCAACGGCCACGCAGGAAATGCCCAGACTGCGCCTCGTGGAAGCAGTATTCCGTGGCGTAGTGCCGCTCGATTTCGAACAAACCCCTTTGCCTGCCGCGAGGAGAAGCGGCGAAGCGGATCATCAGCCGCCGGTCCTGCTTCAGCTCCTCCTGCGCCAGCCGCGTGTACCCGCCTACGATCAGCTCGTTTTCTCGCCGCCACACCTGCTGCGTGTGCCACAGGCAGGCGACGGTGAAATAGTCCTCTCGCAGGGGACTGAACCCATCGACGACCAGAAATTCCCCATCCCGACGGAAAAAGATGATCACCCGATCCCAGACGTAGCCCTGCCGCTCGTCGATCAAGCGGGTACGGGAATAGTCCACCTTCGCGAGGCGAGCGAAGTCGATCTTCTGGGTGCGGACAGCCCGGTACGCGCCGCTGTTCCGCAGCAACTCGAAAAGACCCTGTTCCTTCGCCAACGCTACGTTCCGCACCACCAGCCGATTGTGGAAGTAGTCCGCGCGGTACGCCCCGAAGCTCCCGGACGGCAGGCCGGATCGATACCCGGCGTCGTGGAGCAACACGGAGCCGCCGGACATGAGCATCGCGATGGAGTTCTCGTCGGAATGCCCATGGTGCATCTTCTCTTCTTCCACGGGGATTGTGTCACGCAGGTACCAGCGGTCTAGCCAACCGCTCTCCGGTTCCTCGCGGTAGTTGAGCAGCAGGTACGTGTCCTCCGGACCCCACCCGGTGCGAAACACAACCTTCTTGCCAATCGTGTCGTCGAGCATTTCCATCGAGCCTTCTTGCGGCGGTTCCGCCGGCACGGAATCGTCGCTCCAGCGGTGGGCCAACGTCAGCAGGGAAGCCACCTCGGCGAGGTGGATTCGCTCATGCGTACGACCCTCGGAACAAGAGCGGAAGATTCGAGCCGCGGCCCAACGGTAGTGGGGCTCGCGCAATTCGGCGGCCGCAGCTTCGAAACAGGGTACGAAGTTGAACCACGCTGAGCGCCAGTCCCCGTCCCCGAAGTCGGGAATGGTACCATGCGGCGCAATCAATCGGCTGAAATAGTCAAAGTACCACCGGTACACGGGCGAGCCAATTCGCCGTCGTTGCCCCCGCAACTCCAAGTACCAGATGGTGTACAGCAGCCAGATGGGGTGGTATGTGCTGGCGTCCTCGATCTCCCAGCGGTCCAGGTTGTCCGCCGCAATGATCTCGGCCATCTGCCGCCACCGGGTTGCGGCCGGATGTTCGGGCAAGAGCGAAGCGGCATACCACAAGCCGCACGACCGCAGAATGGCCCGATTCATCGCGCCCCACTCGGGGTGGGAAAACACCGGTTCGACGGTCAGGGCCAGCTCCCGGCCGAGCCATTCGAGCTCCGCAGCGTCAGCCTCCGCACAATGCCGCAAATTGTCAAGAGTGGCGGCCAGAACTGGGATTCCGAAAGTGTTGAGGAAAAGCGGCAGTTTCCTCCCACGGGTTTCCGCCCGGGAGGATGCCAAGTCCTCGCCGGCTCCGTCGCGCAGTTCGGCGTAATGGTGCAAGATCTCGAGAGCGGACCCCGTGGCCTCCGGACCGAGCAGGCCGTTTCGCCGGAGGTAGGTGAGCAGGTGTGCGAGGCGTAAGGGCATCTGAGGCGGATTGTATCCCCAGAGCACGTAGCTCCGCTCGGACCGCTTCCAGTCCTCCACTACTTTGCGCCAGTCGCGTAGCCCCACCTCAGCGGCTTCGAGCAAGTACCTCTCGTATTCCTGTTTCGCAACCGGTTGTAGATGCATCCTCTCACTCCACACGAAGGTCCGTCCTGTCCACGCTCGGATGACCGCGGGGGCTGGCCACCCCCGCACACCGGGCCGCACGAGTTACGAACTCCCGGGAAATGCTGCTACCGGAAGGAAGACGCCGGTGACCCCTGATCGCTCCATCCCGTCTCGCCGTTACTTAATGTTCACAACCAGCCACAAGAGGAAGATGACGAATCCGACCATAATCCAGCTACCACCGAAACCCACGAAGTCGATCTTCGTGGGCTTCATGATCTCCCAGTTGGAACCCGGGAACAGTTTGTACCTCTCGTACATCCGCGGATTCCGGTAGGCCTCCTCCAGAGCTTTCCGTTCGAGTTCCTTGGTCGGCTGGACCGGCGTGTGAAGCTTGGCGAAGAAGCGGTCGACGTCCTCCTTGGGTACCGGCCTGGTGATGTAGCTGAACAGGAAAAGCACCACAAACGGGAAGAGCGCGTCGAAGAAGAAGCGTGTTGCCACCAGCTGCGCTTTGGTGAAGCGCGTGAAGTCGATCCCGAACCAGCTCAACACCCAGATCTCAGCGTGGAAACGGCCCATCCCGATCTTGGGTGAGTTCGGATCCGCGGGATCCTCGCGCACGACCTTCTCGAAAAACACGCCCGTCGGCTCGATGATATGCCGTTTCTTGATCTTCTGGCCCACGTACTCCGCCAAACCGTCGTCCACGTCTTCCTGAACGGCCGTGGTGGCTACTTCGACCACCCGCTCCCTCGTTTCAAGCAGGAATGCGGGATTTCGCCTCGCCCAGTCGAGTGTCTGGAAAAGGTTCGGAATGACCGCGTAAATGGTGAAACTCAGGAAAATCTGGATGATTACTGCCGCCTTCGTGAGTCGCCGCCACATGTAGCCGAGCCAGATCGGCGCGCCGAAGATCGCCGGGATCGAAATGAAGTACTTGTACAGGGAAAGGAGATTGTCCACGAACAACGCGACCCCGATTCCTCCCAGCAGTGTGGCGGCGATCACCAGTCGTCCCACGTTGATGTAGTGTCTTTCGGACTTGTCGGGCAGGAACGGCTGGTAGAGATTCCGGATGAACAGCGCGGCATTGGACACCGATCCGGCGTCCAGAGTGGACATGTTCGCCGCCAGAATCCCCGCCAGCATTAGGCCGATGGCTCCTGGGAACAGGAGGTCGCGGGTCATGTAGCCCCAGATCAGGTCCGGGTCGTGCAGCCGCCCGGCGTACAGGCCCAGGGCAAGCAGACCGGCCAGCGCCCAGAAGATCATGATGAACCGCTTGAAGAACATCCCACCCAGCACCCCCACGCGGGCGGTCATCTCGTCCTTGGCTGACCCCGCCACAGCCATGTTGGGCGCCACTGCGACGATGGAGACAAGGTTCGACAGCACCATGGCCAGGATCGTGTACCACGCGTACTCGCTGAGCGTGACCGATCCGAAAAGATGGAACATGTAGTCGGGGACCGAAGCGTGAAGTCCCGCGAATCCCCCGATCTTGGCTAGCCCCAGGGGAATGAGTAACATCGAGAACGTGATGATCAACACCCCCTGAATCGCATCCGTGATGGCCGCAGCGGTGAATCCCCCCATCATCGTGTAGATGCCCACAATTAGAGCGTAGATGAAATAGAACGCCACCGGGTTGGTGTACGAGACGAAGGACTTCAGCTCGCCCCTCTTGTAGCGTTCGTTCAGCTCGTCGTAGCGTTGCTTCTCCTCCGGAGTCAGCCCCACGTCCAGCTTGGCGCGCAGTTCCTGAAACTCGCGGAACTGCTCAACGCTGATGCGCTCCTCTTGGGTGTATTCTTCGTAAGGCTTCGGGGTGAGGGCCATCATCGTTTTGGCAGCCACCATGTACCCCACGCCTCCGCCAATGAAGGCCATGAGCAGGGTGAACGCCGCGTACGCCCCGCCGAGAAAGAGGCTGCGAAACCGCTCGGTAAAGTAGTCCCCGAGGGTGATCATGCGCGAGCGCCGGAAGAACAGCGCGGTGAACCAGTAGAAGGGGGTAAGGAAAAGGACCAGGTACTGAATCCACATGCCGCTGATGCCGGTGCGGTAGACCTCTCGCGACACCGCTACGGCTTGGTCCGCATTGGTGGCGTTGCCGAAATTCAGGAAGAACTGGAAGAACCGGCCCAGCCGACGCCCGGCGATGTAGAAATCCTCCGTGTCCTCTGTGCGCTTGCCCGCCCGATGTCCCAGGTACATGATTGCGGCCACGTAGCCCACGATGATAAGCGCATCCAGCCAGTGCAGTCCGAAGAAGTGCATGTCCGCCCTCAGCTCTTGGCCTGAAATTCGGTCTGACCCTTGGGCAATCCCATCCCTTGCCAGCGGCGTTCATTCCCCGGCAGAGAAGGAACATACCTCCAGTCCCGGAGTACCCTCCCCAACCTGGACCCTTCACCCGCCTTCCTTCGTCGGCTCGGACCCAACTGCCATTCTTCGATCACGACTGCGAAGCTCCCCCGTCTCTGCGATGCCCCCATCGGCCTTCGGCGCCTCGCCTACCGCGAGAGCGGGAGACCTCTCGAAAACCATCACAAGCGGCAAGGACGCAGGGGCTCGGGGGACAGGCGAAAAACGTCGTGGCCCGGAGCCACAGAGGTACAAAGCTCACAGAGACACCACGGAGTCGTCAGAGCGGCCGGCGGCGCTGCGGACGTCCACAAAACACCTGCATTCCGCCCGCGTCGCCGGAACAGAGGCTTAGTCATTCTCTTGTTTTTCGGTAACTTACCGGATCACAACATCCAGCACCGGTTTCTGCGCGACGACCTGCCGCCCGGCGCATTCGCTCTCCCACCTCTCCGTGAAGTCCTCTGTGGCCTCTGCGCCTCGGTCGTGACAGCACTTGTTCATTGTCCTCTTGATACCCGGGCCCCAAGCGCCCCGCTTCGCCGACAGCCAGTGGAAAACAGCATTCGCCAGGCAAAACATTCTGGTTCCCCGTCACGGACTCCCCCGAGACAACCGCATCCCCTCACAGGTCGGGCGCAATTTTGCGAATCCGTTAGCAAAAAGCAAACGAAACCGGTAGAGGCAAAGCAGGGGTCGATCGGGACGAATGCCAGGCGAAGCCAAATTTTCGTCCGCCCCGGCAATTGATCGGGCATGAAGCAGTCCCTCAATCCAGCTACCTAGTTTCGCTACGTCAGTCTCTGGGCGAGTTGAGGACAGGTCGCATTCGGGGCATGCTCGGTCGTAAAGAGACCGCCTCTCGGCAAGACACCAAGGGAAGGAGAGAGAACAGCCGACAGTTGCATTTCGACTTTGAAATCGTACGTGTCCTTGGTTCGCCTCCTTTTGCGGCAAGAGGTCAGGGACTCCACCGAAAATTCGAGACTGTTCGCTCCAATCCACGAACTTCAAAGCAGATACGTCAACCGCGGTGGCCTGATCCTCTCGGCTCCTGCCGCCAGAGGGAATCCAGGGAGATCTGCACCAATCAGCGTTTGTCTGCGTTGATCTGCGTGCAATTGAAGTCGCAGCCGACCTGACTGGAGGGACTGGAGCAGCACCCGGGAGAATGGGAGGATCTCCGGGCAAGAGGTAGCTTGTTGCGT